>DAHUZG010000194.1 GCA_027306715.1 Acidimicrobiaceae bacterium | reverse complement strand
AGCTGGTGCAGCAACGCCACCGCCCCCGGCAGCGGTGCCGCCGCGCTCGGGTCGAGCACGATCGGGGCGAGCGTGCCGTCGAAGTCGGTGCAGAGGACACTTCGAGCCGGCTCGGCGGCAAGTAGCTCGGCACCCTCCGCCACGCCGATCGCCCGCTCAGCGCCGGCGCTGACCGGGTCGGTCGTTGCCTGCGGCGAAGAGCGCCCGACGGCGCTGGTCGCGCCGACGGCGCAGCCGGCGGACGAGCAGCGGGTCATAGGCGAGCGCCGCCGGAGACTCGGCCAGCGACTCGAGCTGGGCGTAGTAGCGGGTCGGCGAGAGGCACAGCTCGGCTCGGATCGCCTCCTGCTTGGTCCGGTGGGTGCGGACGAGCCACCAGCTGCGCTCGAAGTCGAGGACCGCCTCCTCTTCTGCGGACAGGGCGGACGCTCGGCTCACGGACCGACAATGCCAACCTCGGCGTCGCGAAGCAAGCATTCCCCCTCCGCCCCCCGGCGCGCGCCGCCGCCGGGCCGGCCGCCGGGCCGGCCGCGGGGTCACCGTGGGAACATGTCGTCCGTGGCGACCGGGGCTGCCTACGTCGTGGCCTTCGGCGGCGGCGTCGCCTCGTTCCTCTCGCCCTGCGTGCTGCCGGTCGTCCCGGCCTACCTGTCGCTCATCACCGGCCTCGACGTCACCGAGGCCGAAGCCGGAGCGCGGCCGCAGCTGCTGCGAATCGCCCGTGACACGGGCTTGTTCATCGCCGGGTTCGGTGTCGTCTTCGTCGCCCTCGGGATGGTCGCTACCGGGATCGGCGACGTCTTGTTCCGCGACCAGCGGCTGCTCACCGAGATCCTCGGCGGCGCCGTGCTGGCGATGTCGCTGTTCCTCGCCGGCTCGCTCGTGCTCAACCTGCCGTTCCTCTACGGCGAGGCCCGATTCCATCCGAGCGTCTCGCGCTTCGGCCCGTTCGCCGCCCCGATCACCGGGGCCGCCTTCGGCTTCGGCTGGACGCCGTGCCTCGGGCCGGTCCTCTCGACCGAGCTCGCCGTCGCCGCCAGCGACCGCGGCATCGGCCAGGGGGCGCTGCTGCTCGCCGTCTACGCCCTCGGGCTCGGCGTGCCGTTCCTCGTCGCCGGATGCGCGTTCGGGCGTCTTGCCGGGGCGATGCGACTGCTGCGCCGCCATGGGCGGGCGATCACCCTCGTCTCGTCGCTGCTGCTGGCGTTCTTCGGCGTGCTGCTCGTGCTCGACCGGCTGACGTGGCTCACCTCACAGCTCGAGAACGCGATGTCGGCGGTCGGGCTCGGGTTCTTCGTCCACCACGTCGGCTGAGTCGGCGATCGCCGACCGCCGCCGCCCTCGCCTCGCAGCTCCTGCCAGAACGGGCCGGGGCCCCAGCGCGCCCGGCGCGCTGGGAGGCCGGCGGCGCGGCGAAGCCGGGGCGGGCCAGGCGACCGGCGTCGTCAGCTGGAGGCGAGCTTGCGCACCATGAACGGGAGGATCCCGCCGTGGCGGAGGTATTCCGCCTCGGTGGGGGTGTCGACGCGCAGCACCGCCTCGAACCGGCGGTCTCCGGCGCTCACCTGCACCCGGCGACCGATCAGCTCCTCGCCGCTCCGCCCGGCGAGACCGGTGATGGCGATCTCCTCGTTCCCGGTGAGCCCGACCGACTCGGCCGTGTCGCCGGGGAGCAGCTGCAGCGGCAGGACGCCCATCCCGACGAGGTTCGAACGGTGGATCCGCTCGAAGCTCTCGGCGATCACGGCCCGCACGCCGAGCAGCGCCGTGCCCTTGGCAGCCCAGTCGCGCGAGGAGCCGGTGCCGTACTCCTTGCCGGCGAGGACGACGAGCGGCACCTCCTCGGACTGGTAGCGCATGGCTACGTCATAGATCGAGCCCTCCTCGCCGTCGGGGAGGTGGACGCTCACTCCGCCCTCGGTGTTGGGGACGAGGCGGTTCCGGATGCGGGAGTTGGCAAAGGTGCCCCGGATCATCACCTCGTGATTGCCGCGGCGCGTCCCATAGGAGTTGAAGTCCGCCGGCTCGACGCCTTGGGCGACGAGCCAGCGACCGGCAGGGCTCGACGGCCGGATGGTGCCCGCCGGCGAGATGTGGTCGGTGGTCACGCTGTCGCCGAGCCAGGCCAGCAGGCGCGCCCCGACGACGTCGGCCAGCTCGCCGGGCACGGCCGCGAGCTGCTCGAAGTACGGCGGCTGACGGACATAGGTGGAGCTCGCGTCCCAGCTGTAGCGCTCGCCCGACGGCACCTCGAGGCCCTGCCAGCGGTCGTCGCCGGAGAAGACGCCTTCGTAGCCCTTGGCGAAGCTCTCCTCGTCCACCGCCTCGCTGACCGCCCGGCTCACCTCCGCCGTGCTCGGCCAGAGGTCTCTCAGGTAGACGGGCTGGCCGTCGGAGCCGGTGCCGAGCGGCTCGGCGTAGAGGTCGATGTCCATCGTCCCGGCAAGGGCGTAGGCGACGACCAACGGCGGCGACGCCAGGTAGTTCATTCGCACATCGGGGTGGATCCTGCCCTCGAAGTTCCGGTTGCCCGAGAGCACCGAGACGGCGGCGATCCCGTTCTCGTTGATCGCGGCCGAGATCTCCGGCGCCAGCGGGCCCGAGTTGCCGATGCAGGTCGTGCAGCCGAACCCGACGAGGCCGAAGCCGAGCTTCTCGAGATAGGGGATGAGACCGGCTCGCTCGTAATAGCCCATCACCGCACGCGAGCCGGGGGCGAGAGAGGTCTTCACCCACGGCTTGACCGAGAGGCCGCGCTCGACGGCGCGCTTGGCGAGGAGCCCGGCGGCGACCATCACCTGCGGGTTGGAGGTGTTCGTGCAGCTCGTGATGGCGGCGACGACGACGTGGCCGTGATCGAGCTCGAACTCGCCGCCGCCCCCGGCGACCTTCACCTGCCGTCGCGGGCGTCCGGGCGACGGCGTCCCCGCGGGAGCCGAGCCGGCACCTGCGGGGACTGGGGCCGGGGCCGCCGGCGACGGTGCCGAGGCCTCTGAGCCGGCCCCGGCCCGGGCTGCGGGCAGGGCGCCGACCAGGGCCTCGGCGACCAGCTGCTTGGAACGGTCGAGCGGGACCCGGTCCTGCGGGCGCGACGGCCCGGCGAGGCTCGGCACGACGGTCGAGAGGTCGAGCTCGAGGGTCTCCGAGAAGGTCGGCTCCGCCGCAGGGTCGTGCCACATCCCCTGCTCCTTGGCGTAGGCCTCGACGAGGGCGACGAGCTCGGGCGGGCGCCCGGTGAGGCGGAGGAAGCGGAGGGTGTCCTCGTCGATCGGGAAGATCGTGACCGTGGAGCCGTACTCGGGCGACATGTTCCCGATCGTCGCCCGGTTCTCGACCGGCACCTTGGCCACGCCGGGGCCGTAGCACTCGACGAAGGTGCCGACCACGCCATGGAGGCGCAACAGCTGGGCGATCGTCAGCACGAGGTCGGTGGCGGTGGCGCCCTCCGGCAGCTCGCCGTCGAGGCGGAGACCGATCACCTTCGGGATGAGCATCGACACCGGCTGGCCGAGCATCGCCGCCTCGGCCTCGATCCCGCCGACGCCCCAGGCGACGATGCCGAGCCCGTTGACCATCGGGGTGTGCGAATCGGTCCCGACGAGGGTGTCGGGGTAGGCGTTGCCCTTCCCATCACGGAACACGACCTGAGAGAGCAGCTCCAGGTTGACCTGGTGGCAGATGCCGGTGTCGGGCGGAACGACGCGGAAGTCGGAGAAGGCCTGCTGGCCCCAGCGCAGGAAGCGGTAGCGCTCGACGTTGCGCTGGAACTCGATCTCGGAGTTCACGGAGAACGCATCCGGGCGCCCGGCGACGTCGACGACCACGGAGTGGTCGATCACGAGGTCGACGGGGGCGAGCGGGTTGACCTGCTCGGCACGGCCGCCGAGAGCCACGACGGCGTCGCGAAGGGCAGCCAGGTCGACGACGCACGGAACCCCCGTCAGGTCTTGCAGCAGGATCCGGGCGGGCGAGAAGGCGATCTCGCGCACCGAGGTGGCGGCCGCCGCCACCGCGCCCCCGGCGCCGACCGAGGCGAGCGCCTCGATGTCCTCGCTGCGGACGTTGACGCCGTCCTCGTTCCGCAGCAGGTTCTCGAGCAGCACCTTGAGCGAGTACGGGAGCTGCGCGACGGGGAACTCGCCGGAGAGCGCGTCGATCCGGTGAATCGTGTGCTCGGTTCCCCCGACCTGCAGGGCGCGACGCGATCCGAAGCTGTTCTTCATCTGCACTCTCCTGTCCCGAAACGACGCTCAAGCTACCGGCTGGCGGAGGCAGCCTCAGGCAGGCGCCGCGGTGGCTGCTCGATCACTGACGCCCTTCTCGCTCGTGCGACCCGGGCCGGGAAGGCAGATCCCCGTGCCGACGAGCGCTCCTTCATGGACGCGATCGCGCAGCCGCCGCAGAAGCGCCACCAGGTCGGCCACCTCGTCGGCGTCTAGCAGCCCGTCGAGCAGGCGGGCGATCTCCCGCTCGTGCTCCTCGAGCGCCGCGCCCATGCGGTCGCGCCCGGCATCGGTGAGGATCGCCAGGGCACCGCGGCGGTCGCTCGGACACGCTTCGCGCCGGGCCAGACCGAGCGCCGAAAGGCGGTCGAGAGCCCGGGTCAACCCGCTCGGCGAGAGCCCGGTCTGGGCTGCCAGGTCCCTCATCCGCAGCGAGTGCCCGGACGAACGCGAGAGCCGGAGCAGGATCTCGAAAGACTGGCCGCCGACGCCGAGGAGATCCTCCAGCGCCGGGGTAAGCGACCGCCGGAGACCGTTCGCGGTCTCGAAGATCATGCCGACGAGGGTGATTCCACTCTGATCGGCAGGCGCGACAGGCGGGCTCATCGGGCTCATCGGGCTCATCGGGCTCGAGCCTATCCCGTGGCACAATGTAGTTGCGTCAGAAATATTTGTGCCAGCAACTAGGTTAGCATCGACGAGACCACACGACCGACCCCCGGAGGAGCACGACATGAGTGATACCGCCACCCTCACCCGCACCGTGAACGGCGAGGAGCTGCCGCACCCGGGCACCTACACCCTGGACAAGTCGCACTCGACGGTCAGCTTCGTCGTCCGCCACATGATGGTGTCCAAGGTGCGGGGCCACTTCACCGAGTTCTCCGGCGACATCGTCGTCGCCGAGGAGCCGGCGAGCTCGAAGGTCGACGTCACGATCGACGTCGCCAGCGTCGACACCCGCGATCCCCAGCGCGACGGTCACCTCAAGTCGCCGGACTTCTTCGAGCTCGAGAAGTACCCGACGATCACCTTCACGAGCACGAGCGTGCACGGCGGCGGCGGGGACTGGAAGGTCGACGGCGACCTCACGATCCACGGCGTGACGAGGCCGGTGACGCTCGAGCTCGAGTTCCTCGGCGCCACAGGCGACCCCTACGGAGGCAAGCGGATCGGCTTCTCTGCGAGCACCGAGATCGACCGCAGCGACTTCGGCCTCGGCTGGAACGCGGCGCTCGAGACCGGCGGCGTCGTCGTCTCTAAGAACGTGAAGATCGAGATCGAAGCCGAGGCCGTTCTGAAGGCCTGAGCCCGACCGACGGCCCGACCGGCCGCGGCGCCGCCGACCCTTCTGGGACGTCGCCTTGCGTCGCGCCGGCCGGGCCGTTACACACGGCACCATGAGCCCTGCCGTCTCGTGTGGCAACCGCCGCACGACTCGGGCTGTCCGTTGAGCGCCGCCGAGCCGGCCCCGGGCCCGTCGGCGCTCCAGCCAGGTCCGGCGGCCGAGCCCGGACCGGGCGAGCTCCCCCGAGCGGCGGCGCACCTCCTCGACGTCACCGTCGTGCTCGGCGCCAGGCAGGTGCTCGGACCGATCTCGCTCACCGTCGGCGCCGGTGAGCGCTGGGCAGTGCTCGGACCGAACGGCGCCGGCAAGACGACGCTGCTGTCGGTGATCGGCGCCGAGCGCCACCCGACCCGGGGCGCGGCTTGGGTTCTCGGGGAGCAGCTGGGACGCACCGACGTGCGCCGGCTGCGCCAGAGGATCGGCGCCCTCGGTCACCGCGTCGCCGACCGCATTCCGCCCCAGGCGAGCGCCCTCGAGGTCGTCCTCACCGGACGAGACGGGCTGCTCGCCCCGTGGTGGGCGTGCTTCAGCAAGGCCGAGCGGGCCGCCGCTGGTCAGCTGCTCTCGCGGCTCGGCTGTGAGGCGCTGGCCGGACAGGCCTTCGCCGCCTGCTCGCAGGGAGAGCGCCAGCGGGTCCTGATCGCTCGCTCGCTGTATGGCGAGCACGCGCTGCTGCTGCTCGACGAGCCAGCGGTGGGGATGGACCTGACCGGTCGAGAGGCGCTCGTCGCCGCCCTCGACGAGCTGGCTCGAGCGCCAGCCGCTCCGGCGACGGTGCAGGTCGCCCACACCCTCGAGGAGCTGCCGGGTTCGACGACGCACGCCTTGCTGCTGAGAGACGGGGTGGCGGTCGCTGCCGGGCCGGTCACCGACACTCTCGCCAAAGCGCCGCTCAGCGACTGCTACGGCGTCGCCGTGAGCGTCCGCCGGCGCCGCGGGCGGTGGAGCGCGACCGCACCCGCCGCCTGGTAGTCGACCTCACGTAGCGCCGAATCACCTGGCGCCGATCCGACGGCGCCGATCCGAAGGCGCCGATCCGAAGGGCGATCTCGGTCCCCCGTCCACCAGCACGCGGGTCGAGCTCGCGGGCGGCATACCGCCCGCTCGCTCAGGCGAGGCCGACCGCCAGGCCGACTGCGCCCGCAACAAGCGTGCCGCCGACGCTCAGCGCCAGGTAGGCAGCAGCGGCCCGCCGCTCGCCGCCCCGGGCGAGCCGCACGGTCTCGAAGCTCGCCGTCGAGAAGGTCGTGTAGCCGCCGCAGAACCCCGTCCCCGCCACGAGCGTCAGCTCGGACGAGGCAACGCGCGCCAGCACGAGCCCGGTCAGCAGCCCGAGCACGAAGGAACCGCTCAGGTTGACGATCGCGGTGCCGATCGGCAGCCGGATGGCGACCCGCTGCCGGACGGCGGCGTCGAGGCCGAAGCGCGCCAGAGCGCCGGCGGCGCCGGCGAGCCCCACCCAGGCGAGGTCGGGCAGGTTCACGACGCCCCCTCCGGCTTCGATCTCTCCGCGCCGGGATCGGCCGCGCCGGGATCGGCCGCGCCCGAGCTCGCTGCCTCGGGACTGGCCAGGGCAGCGATCACGGGATCGACGTCGGGGTCGAGCGGCAGGGCCACCGGTCGCGGGCGTGCCGGCAGGGCAGCACTGGCGATCCCGGCAAGCGCAGCGATCAGGCCACCGACAGCGGTGACGGCGACGTAGAGGGCCGCCGTGCCAAGCCGGTTGGCACGCACGAGCAGGTCGGCTTCGACGGCGAAGGTGCTGTAGGTCGTGAAAGCGCCGAGGAACCCCGTGCCGACCAGCATCTGGAGGCGGCGGCGAGCCGGCGACTGGGCGCCTTTCAGCAGTACCGCCAGCAGCAGACCGAGGAGGTAGGCGCCCGAGCAGTTGATGGCGAGGGTGGCGACCGGCAGCGAGCCGGCGGGCGTCGGCAGCGTTTGCTCGACCGCCTCCCGCGCGGCGGCACCGAAGAAGCCCCCGACTGCGACGAGCGCCGGCACGAGGGCGCGCCGGTCGAGCGCCGGGCGGCCGAAGCAGCTCCCGGGCGTCGCCTGTCCATCCGCCATCGGGCTCCTACCGGTCGGGCTCTGGAATCGAGCGGTGCGGGTAGGAGTCATCAGCCCGGTCGGCGGTTGACGGCGGACCCCATCGCCGTGGGTCCAGCGTACCGGCAGCGTGCTCCGGCTGGCGGACGCCGGCTGAGGTGGTCCCGGTCTCCGAGCCGAGTCCGCGCACAGGGTCCGACGCCTGCCGCGACGCCTCGCCGGTGAATCGAGGTCCACGTCAGACTACCTCTGATCCAGAGGTAAAATACCCGCGGTGCCCTCCTTCGACGATGCCTCCGCCGGCGACGAGCGGGACCGCGTGGCGCCGGCGACGAGCGAGGTCGCCAGCGATCTTCTCGAGGTGATGTCGGCACTTCGTCGAACCCTTCGCAGGGAGTCGACACGGCCCCCCGAGCTGGCCTCGCTCACCGGCGCCCAGATCGAGCTCCTGCGGCTGCTGCGGCGGCACCCGGGCATCGCGGTCGCCGACGCCGCAGACGAGCTGGCGGTCGCCCCGAACACGATCTCGACCCTCGTTCGCCAGCTGAGCGACGCCGGCATCGTGCTGCGCCGTGCGGGACCGAACGACCGGCGGGTCGGACTGCTCGAGCTCGCCCCGGGGATCGACGACAAGATCGGAGCCTGGCGCGACCGCAGGGACGTGCTCGTCGACGGGGCGCTTGCGGCCCTGCCGGCAGCCGAGCTCGCCGTCATCGCCGCAGCGGTGCCGGTGCTCGGGCGACTCGTCGCCTCGATCGAGGCGTTCGCCGGAGCCGGCACCGGCACCGGCGCCGGCGGCGACCGGCCGGGCGCCCGACGATGAGCGACGCAGCGGTCGTCGGGGCAGGGATCGCTCCGGGCAACGGCGACCTCCCACCGCCTGCCGTGGTCGTGCGGGACCTGCGCCACCGCTTCGGCAGCCACGTCGCTGTCGACGGGATCGACCTCACCGTAAAGCGCGGTGAGGTGTTCGGCCTGCTCGGCCCGAACGGAGCCGGCAAGACGACCACGATCCGCATCCTCAACACGCTGTTGCCCGTTCAGGAGGGCCACGTCGAGGTCTTCGGCCACGATGTGAGCCGCTCCACGATGGCGGTGCGGAGACTGCTCGGCTACGTCCCCCAGCAGCTCTCCATCGAGGCAGCGCTGACCGGGAGGGAGAACGTCTCCTGGTTCGCCCGCCTCTTCGACGTCCCCCGACGCGAGCGCCGGAGCCGAGTCGACGATGCGCTCGAGACGATGGGCCTCGGCGACGCCGCCGATCGGATCGCAGGCACGTACTCAGGCGGGATGGTGCGACGGCTCGAGCCCGCCCAGGCGCTCGTCAACCGCCCGCGCCTGCTCGTCCTCGACGAGCCCACCGTCGGGCTCGACCCGATCGCCCGCGACGGGGTCTGGCAACGGGTCGAGCAGCTCAGGCGCTCGACGGGGATGACGGTGATCGCCACCACGCACTACATGGAGGAGGCGGACGCCCTCTGCGACCGGGTCGCGCTCATGCACCTCGGGATGCTGCGAGCCGAGGGCACCCCCGAGCAGCTCGAGCAGGAGATCGGTCCCGACGCCTCGCTCGAGGACGTCTTCCGCCACTTCACCGGCGGCTCCCTCGACGACGACACGAAAGGAGGCCTGCGTGAGGTCCGCAGCGCTCGCCGCACCGCCCGCCGGCTCGGCTGAGCTCGTCGAGCTCGGACGATGGCGGACCATCTCGAGCTTCCCGCGCCGCGTCGGCACGTTCTGCCTCGTCGAGCTGCAGAAGCTCAGCCATGACCGTAGCGAGCTCGTCACCCGTGCCATCCAGCCGATCCTCTGGCTCGTCATCTACGGCGAGACCTTCAACCGGCTGCACGCCATCCCGACAGGCAACGTTCCCTACTTGACGTTCCTCGCCCCCGGCATCATCGCCCAGTCGGGGCTGTTCGTCGCCATCTTCTACGGCATCCAGATCATCTGGGAGCGTGACTCGGGGATCTTGACCAAGCTCCTCGTCACTCCCACGCCACGGTCGGCGCTGATCTGCGGGAAGGCCTTCTCGGCCGCCATCCGGGCGATCGCCCAGGTGATCGTCGTGCTCGTGCTCTCGGTGGTGCTCGGAGTGCGCTTCACCGACTCCCCCGCCCGCATCCTCGGCGCCTTCGCCGTCGTGGCGCTCGGAGCGGCATTCTTCGCCTGCCTGTCGATCACCGTCGCCGGCGTCGTGCTGCGGCGGGAACGGCTGATGGGCATCGGCCAGATGATCACGATGCCGCTCTTCTTCGCTTCGAGCGCCCTCTACCCGGTGAGCGTCATGCCCGGGTGGTTGAAGGTGCTGAGCAAGGTCAACCCGCTCACCTACGAGGTCGACGCCCTGCGCGGCCTTCTCATCTCCTCACCTGCCCATCTCGGCCTCGACTTCGGCGTCCTCTGTGGCACAGTCGTCCTCGGCATCGCCGTGTCGGCCTCGCTCGTCAACCGCCTCGCCCGCTGAGGCCGCCGGGGCCGCCAGCCCTTCGACCACCAAGGAGCCAACTCGTGCCAACGACAACCGACGTCCTCGACGCCTACCGCTCCCGGCTCGGCCGCGTCGGGGTCTGGCTCGGCCCCCTCGCCTCGCTCGGGGTCGAGGAGGAGCGGGTAGCGGCGCGCCGGCTCGAGGAGCTCGGCTTCGGCTCCCTCTGGGCCGGTGAGGCGATGATCGGCAAGGAGGCCTTCTCCCATCTCGCCGTGCTGCTCGCCGCCACCGAGCGTGTCGTCGTCGGGAGCGGGATCGCCAACATCTGGGCCCGCCACCCCGTCAGCATGCAAAGCGGCGCCTTGACGCTCGGGGCGGGATGGCCCGGAAGGTTCGTGCTCGGTGTCGGGATCAGCCACGCCTCTCTCGTCGGGCGCACCGGCCAGTCCTACGACCACCCGCTCGAGCGGACGCGCCGCTACCTGGCAGACATGGATGCCGCCACCGAGCACGCACCTGTTCCCGAGGTTCCTGTCCCCCGGTTGCTGGCGGCGCTTCGCGACAGGATGCTGGCGCTCGCCCGAGAGGAGGCCGACGGGGCCCACCCCTACTTCGTCCCCGTGTCCCACACCCCACTTTCCCGGAAGGCGCTCGGACCGGGCAAGCTGCTCGTCCCCGAGCAGGCCGTCGTCCTCGAGCGCGATCCCGCCACCGCCCGCCGGCTGGCGCGCGAGCACACCGCCCGGTATCTGCAGCTCCCGAACTACGTCAACAACCTGCGTCGCCTCGGCTACGGCGAGGACGACCTCGCCGGGGCCGGTAGCGACCGGCTCGTCGACGACGTCGTCGCCTGGGGCGACGAGGAGTCGATCGTGGCACGCGTTCGCGCCCATCTCGACGGCGGCGCCGACCACGTCGTCGTGCAGGCCCTCGGCGAGCCCGCAGCAGCGCTCGCACAGCTCGAGCGCCTGGCGCCGGCGCTCATCGGCTGAGCGCGCGCGTCCCGACGTCGATCGATCCCGGCCGGGAACGCCAAGGGGGTGTTTGCACGCCCTCGACGCGACGCGAAAGGGTGACGCCAAGAAGTGGGCGCGAGTAGGTAGCGCCAGCGACCAGACGAGTGGAGGCCTGTGGTGAGTGACCCGAGGACGCTGAACGGCGGCCTGACGGCGAACGAGAAAAGATCGCGTCCCTGGGACGAGTTCCTCAGCGAACGTGACCGGGCCGTCTTCGCCGCGGCCGGATACGGCAGGAAGGCTGCGCTCGGAACGGCGCCGGCGCTTCTCGTGGTCGACATGACGAACGGGTTCTGCGGTGATCGGCCGGAGCCGATACTCGAGTCCATCACTCGATACCGCACCTCGTGCGGCGCCGAGGCGTGGGTGGCGATCGACTACGTCAAGCAACTGGCAGCCGCCGCACGTGAGGGCAGCGTGCCGATCATTGCCACCCGGGGCACCGTCGCCGCGAGCCGCGGGCTCGGCCACGGCTGGTCGGCGAAGAACAGCCGCGCCAGCGACGACAGGCCCGACGCCCACGAGCTGGTGGCCCCCCTGGACGGGATCGCCGAGCGCGTCATCGAGAAGGAGAAGCCGAGCGCCTTCTTCGGGACGCCGCTTCTCACCCGTCTCGTCGAGCAGCGCATCGACACCCTTGTCGTCTGCGGAGCCTCGACGAGCGGCTGCGTCCGCTCGACCGTCGTCGATGCCTTCTCCCGCGGCTACAAGGTCGCCGTGGCGGAGGAGGCGACGTGCGACCGGGGAGAGGCCTCGCATGCTCTCAGTCTCTTCGACATGTCGATGAAATACGCCGACGTGATGCCGGTCGCCGAGCTCTGCGCCTATTTGTCGGAGCGCCGGACGACGCCGTGAGCGCACGGACTCGGGGGATTCCGGCTACCACCGATCCCGCCGACCGGAGGTGCAAGGCCACGTAGGCGCGTTTGGCAAGACGTGATCGTGGCGAAGAAGACAGCTGTGAAGCCGCACTGTGTCATGCCGACCGTTGTCATGCCGACCGTTCTCGGCGCGCTGATCGTCGGCGCTGGGGTCCTCGGCGCTGGGGTCGCCGCTGCGGCGGCCGCTCCGCCGAGCGTGACGACCGGCGCGGTGACCTCGGTGACCCCGGCGACGGCCGTCGTCACCGGTACCGTCGACCCCCGTGGTACCGCAACGAGCTGGCAGTTCCAGTACGGGCTGGCGTCGAGCACCACCTTCACCAATTCGACGGCACTCAAGTCAGCCGGTGCCGGGACGGGCGATGTATCGGTCTCGGCGACGCTGAGCGGCCTCGGCTCGGGCACCAGCTACCGCTACCGCCTCGTCGCCACGAGCAGCGCCGGCACCACGGACGGGACTGCCGGAGTCTTCAACACGACCGCTCCTCCGACCGCCCTCACTGATGCCGCCAGCGATGTCGGGGTCGGCTCGGCGACGCTGAACGGGATCGTCAATCCCGAGGGGTCGGCCACGAGCTGGTACTTCGAGTACGGCACGACGGCGAGCTATGGCACGAAAACCACTGCACGGACGCTGCCCGCCGGCCCGAACGACACCAACGTGAGCGTCTCGCTGACGGGTCTGCTGCCGAGCACGACCTATCACTTCCGCCTCCGGGCGTCGAGCAGCGCCGGAGTGGCGGTCGGCGTCGACTTCGCCTTCACCACCGGCCTCCCGGTCACCATCAACACCTCGAGCGCGAGCACCGTCTTCGGCGGGCACGTGACGTTGTCCGGCACGGTGACGCCAATAGCCGCGGGAAAGCACGTCACGATCGAGTACCAGCGCTACGGCGAGCCCTCGTACACCGGGCTCGCGGTCGTCACGACCGACGCCGCGGGCAACTGGAGCTACGTCGTCCAGCCGACGGTGAGGACGGCCTACGAGGCCACCGTGGGGGGTGTCGCCAGCTCGCCGGTGGTCATCGGCACGCGCCCGGCCGTGTCGATCGCGATCGGGGAAAAGGGCACGATCAGCACCCACGTCGCGGCAGCGATCTCGTTCGCCCGGCATGTCCTCCAGCTGCAACGGATGTCACAGGGCAAGTGGCTCACGTGGAAGCACGTCCGGCTCAACGGCCTCGGATCTGCCACCTTCACGACCTCGCTGCCGAAGGGTCGCACGCTCGTCCGGATGGCGATCGGGCCGTTCGTCCCCGGGATCAACCAGGCGGCTCCGGGCTACCTCGCCGGGTACAGCCGCACGGCAATCTACGTCCGCCGCTAACTGAGTTCGTCCTGCCCGGCAGGCTCACCCTGCTGGCGTCCGGGTTCAGCCGCTCCGTCGGTGCTGTCGCCTGCGCCGTGGCGGCGGTTCCAGTCCCGCCACACCAGGCGGTGGAGGGGAACGAGGCGGGGAAGGTCGCGCAAGCCCGGGATGAACGGGACCGCCAACAGCAGGATCGTCGCCACCCCGGTGAGGTAGATGGCGATGAGGTCGGCGCTGGCCGACGTGCTGAATCCCGGCAACTGGTACCACAGCGTGTAGAGCCAGAGCCACGGCTGGCCGGGATAGCTGCCGGTCTCGTTCATCTCCCCCCACTGGGTCCCGGTGAGGTGCTGCGCGTGAGCGAGGGAGGCGTAGTAGCTGCCGTCCTCCAAGAACAGGAGCGGCTTGGTGAAGTCGGTGCCGTAGAAGGGCTGCTCGGCCAGCAGGTCGGCGTCGAGGGCACCGGAGCGGGCGAGGGTCAGCTCGCCCGCCACGAGGGTCTGCACCGGACCGTCAGCGGCTCGGGGCACGGACGGGACGCCGTCCGGAAAGCTGACACCGGTGACCGCCTTCAGGTAGGCCGCGTCCCAGCCCAGCTGCACCGCACGCGGGGCAGCGTCGTACACGGCGAGCGCCTGGCGAAGCGACGGGTCGGTCGCGGCGAGCTTGGTGAGCGGCGAGAGGACGAACGTCGTGGCGGGTTCGATCGGCTGGCGCACTCCGACAAGGAGCTGCCAGGAGACCCCGATGCGCTGCACGTTGGTGCTGCCGTGGTCGTAGGGCGGCCCGTACCGGGCGGTCTCGGAGGTGCCGGCGAGCTCGCTCGCGGCGGTGGCCATGAAGTCGGCGGGAGCGACCTTCGCCCAGCTCTGGACGGTCACCGGTGGCTCGTCGGGCGAAGACAGCACGGCGGCCAGAGCGACGACGAGCGCGAGGATCACGCCAGCCGCGATCGTCGCCTCCTTGAGGAGGTCGTAGCGCCGGGTGGGGCCCCGCCACGCTGCCCTGTCGTGCACGGCCTCGGCGCGCCGCCCTGCGCGACCACGGCTCCGGTGCTCGGGAAGGGGGTGGGAGACCCCGCGGACGCGGACCAGCAGGACGTGGGCTCCGACGAGGGCGACGAGGACGACGGGGATGAGCACGATGTGCCACATCAGCATCTGGCCGAAGTTCATGAGGTCGAAGAACGATCCGAGGCCCGTGGCGTTGATGGCGTCCTTGCCATTGGTGGCGATCCACTGGGAGTCGAAGTTCTGCTGGGAGAGGTAGCCGGTGAAGCACTCGACGACCGACGCCACGAACGCCACCACGCCGGTGATCCAGGTGAGCGCGCGCCGGCCCCGCCAGGCGGCCATCCAGAACTTGCCCCACAGGTGGATGACCATGAAGGCCATGAACAGCTCGACGCTCCACAGGTGCAGGCTGTTGAAGAAGTGCCCGACCGCGTCGTAGTGCCACCAGTCCGGCCCCCCGAGGGCCAGCGCGAACCCGGAGACGATCGCGATCCCGAGGGCGGCCAGAGTGGCCACGCCGAAGACGTAGACCCATGACGAGACGTAGGCCGGCTGGCTGTCAGGAAGGAGCTTTCCGGGCGGGAGCCAGCGCAGCCCGAAGCGGCGCAGCCGTCCCGTCCACATGGCCGCATCCTCGGCCGTGGCTCCCGGATCGCCGCCATGTCCGCCTCCGGCGGCGTCGCCTCCCGCCAGGGGGGCCGAGCCTCGGGCCGGCCCGGCCTCACCCGGGTCCGGGGCCTGCCAGGGGTGGCGGCGGCCGGGAAACGGGAGGAGCAGCGCGGCGCCGAAGATCACGACCATGACAGCGACGAGGACGAGGTTCGCCTCCGACACCGTGAAGACCGACCAGTGCAGGTAGCGGCCCGGCTGGTCGAGGTTCACCGCCGCGGCGACGATATCCGCGTCGACGCTCATGGCTGCATCCTGGTGCGCCGGCGGCCAGCGGAATAGAGCCGAACGACTCTCGTACTTCGGACCTCTCGTCCTTGCGGGCCTTCCCTCGTCAGTGTGCGCCGCGTCACGACACGCCCCCTGAGCCTGCTCGCAGACCGGTGAGTCGCAGGGGCTCGGGGTCGAGGATCAAGGTACCGAGGATGCCGGCCCCCTCGGGGCGGTGCCCGATGGCATCGACGGTGGCGGCGTCGATGCCGACGTGGACGAACTGGTAAAGCCCGTGGCCGGAGGCGTCGAGCAACTCGAGAGCGCCGTAGCGGGCTCCGGTGAGCGAGCAGGCGGCCTCGACGACGCGGCGCAGCGTGCTCGGCAGGTCGAGGTCGGTCTCGACGACGAGCACCGCGTCGAGCAGCGCCTGTAGCTGCTCGGGGGCCGAGATGGCGTCGTAAGGCACCGGGTCATCCTTCCATCCGCCTGCCATCCGCGCGCCGTAGGCTCAGTTTGGCAGACTGCGGGGATGACGATCAGGGTCTTCCTGCTCGACGACCACGAGGTGGTGCGTGTGGGGGTGCGTCGGCTTCTCGAAGCCGAGCCCGACCTCGTGGTGGTCGGCGAGGCGGGCACTGCCGCCGAGGCGCTGGACAAGGTTGCCTCGGCACGCCCTGACGTGGCGGTGCTCGATGTGCGCCTCCCCGATGGCGACGGGATCGAGGTCTGCAGGGATATCCGCTCCCGCCACCACGAGGTGGCGTGCCTCATCCTCACGTCGTTCGCCGACGACGAGGCGCTCGCCCAGGCGATCCTTGCCGGCGCTGCGGGGTACGTGCTCAAGCAGATCCAAGGCGCCGACCTCGTCTCCGCCGTGCGGGCCGCGGCGGCGGGCCATTCGCTGATCGACAGTCAGACGGCCGCCCGGGTCCTCGTGCAGCTGCGCAGCGCGACCGCCGAGCGCCGACAGGCCGAGCGGCTGACCCCGCGTGAGCACCAGATCCTCGATCTCATCGCGGAGGGAAAGACCAACCGCGAGATCGGCGCCCAGCTGTTCCTCGCCGAGAAGACGGTCAAGAATTACGTCTCCAATCTGCTTGCCAAGCTCGGCATGGGCCGACGAGCCGAAGCCGCCGCCTACGCCGCTCGCCTCGCCCAGCGGCGCCTGGACTCATCCGAAGAGGGGCCCGCCAGGTCGTGAGCGCGCGGGCAGTGCCCGGACGAGGCGACGCGCCGACCTCTCTCCCACGGCCGGCGCGGACTCCCACGTCCACGTGTGGACAGGTTCTTTCGCGCCAAGTACGGCCGAACGGCCCTACGACGACTGTCGCCACCACCCCATGCTCGGCACAGAGGTGACGCATGACGATCAGGGTCGAGACGGCAGTAGCGGACACGTCGGCGGGGCGTGTGCCAGGAGACGGTCGGGCGGCGGTCGGCGTCTACCGGTCCGAGCGCTCCTCGACGGCCCGGCCCTGACCCGGCGGCGAGGACCAGGACAATGTTCGTCCAGGACTTCAAGGTGATCGATGCCCCCTACGGGGATGTCGAGGCTCGGCTCGACGCCAGCAGCGAGGCGTTCTTCGCCGAGGCGCTCGGCTCGAGCCAGGTGGCCGGCGAGCGCATCACCGCCAAGGTCGGCCCCAAGGGGTGGCCGGCGGCTCTGAGCAAGACGGTGGCGATCCGCTTGGGCCCGGTCCGGCGCCACGGAGACAGCACGCTCATCGCCTTCTCCTGGCAGGCACGCGGCGGCGCGTCGCTCTTTCCGCGCCTCGACGCCGATCTCGAGGTCGCCCCGTTCGGCCTCGACCAGACCGTTCTCACCATCCGCGGCGCCTACGAGGCCCCAGCCGGCTGGCCGGGAAGGGTCGCCGACGAGTTGCTGCTGCACCGCATTGCCGAGTCGACCCTCCGAGCTTTTCTCGACTCGCTCTGCGCCCAGCTCTCCCACTCGCTCAGCATCCGCTGACCGCGGCGAGAGGGCCGTTCAGCCCTCGCCTACGCCAAGCCAGCGGTGGCTCAACCGGAGGCAGGAAGGCCTCCATTCCGGATCAGCTGCCTATGCTGACGGCTCGGAAGGCTCTTCGGAGAGACCCCGCGCCGGCTTTGAGCTGGCCTTTGGCCTCGGTAGGGGCATCGACCAGCGAGAGGTGGGCATCGGTGCTCGAGCCCAGCACGACGACCCCCCTCGAGCCGGCCCGGGCCGGCGGTACGACGAGATCGCCCGGCACCCTGCCGACGCCTGGCGCGGCCCGGGGCGCCCTAGTCAGGGACACCGGCTGTCTCGACGTTCGAATCACCGCCGACGGCGGTGAGGGTTGGCCCGTGCAGGCCGGCCGCTGTCGCCTCGCCGTCGGCCGGGGCCGCCCGTGGGCCCACCGGGCCGGGATCGTCCGCCGACCGCTCGGCCTCGTGCCGGTGCCCTCCGGCGCCGTAGTGACCAACGACTATGCCCGCATCACGCTCGATGTCGAGACGGCCGGAGATGCCGGTTCTCTGGGCCTACGCCCGCGACCTTTTCCAGACGCCGGGATTCGGCGACACGATCGACTTCGCGCAGATAAGGGAGCACTACTGCGTCGTGCACCGCAGCCTCGACCCGAGCGCGCTCGTCCCGCTCGGTCCCGGTCCTTCGGGGTGGCTGGCAGCACACGGGCGCGGGGACCTCGGCGGCCGCTCGTTCGGCGGCGGGACATCCCCGGATCTCCACCTGCGCACGAGCGCGTCCCACCTCCCGTCTCGCCGCCCGTCGCGGACTCCCCGACCGCCACCCGGCGTTGAGCCCGCAGTCGCGAGAACCGGATCCCGTGGAGGCCTCGCCAAGCCCTGTTCGGTACGCCGACCTTGCCGAGGCGCGCACCGCCTACGGACGGGGCACGGCCCTGTGGGCCTCGGCCGGCCGGCTCCGGATCGCCGACGGCTGGTGGATCGCTCTCAGCCGGACGCGCTTTGTGGACTACAACCTCGCCCTGATCCATGGGAAAGGGGTCGGCGAGGCCGTCTCCGATGTCCTCGGGGAGGTGACCCGGGCCGACGTGCCAGCGATGGTGATGCTCGCCGGTGACGGGCTGGGAGCGGCCGATGCGCTGAACGAGGCGGGTTGGGTGTGCACGGGGGCACTCCCTTTCATGGCCAGGGACGGTGGGCCCGCCGCCGATGACCCCTGCGCGCGGCTGCTCGGGCCAAACGACCTCGCCGCTGCCCGTCGACTGGCGGCCGTGGCCTTCGGAGTGCCCGGCGAGGTGGGGGCCATCGTCTACGCCGAAGGCGCCCTCGAGCGGCCAGGCACCCGGTTCTGGGGCCTGTTCGAGGGCGGCTCGCTCAGGTCCTGTGTGGCCAACCAGTACGTCGGCGACCGGTTCTCCGTCGGCTGGGCGCTCTCGACCGCTCCGGGTGACCAGCGATCCGGTTACGGGCGGCGGCTCGTGCGGGCGAGCGCAGCGCGCCGGCTGGCCGAGGGGGCTTCGGTGGCCCTCCTCATGGCAACGGGCGCCGGCCAGCACCTCTACGAACAGGAGGGCTATGTGACCCTCGAGCACTGGCAGCTGTGGTCACGGCCGCGCTGGGTCCTCCGCTGACCTCGACCCTCGAGAACCCGGTCCTCACCAGCGCGCATCATCACCAGCCGATCGGGCCCTCGAGGGCGGTCACAGAACTGCACCCCGCGACTGTTCATCAGTCCGCCCCACCCACAGCTCGGCGACTCTCTGGGCCACGGGAGCCGGCGGCCGGCTCGGCCCCGGCCGCACCTCGTGCCAGAGGCACGCCTCACTGACAGGAGCGCGAGACCTCCGGCACGCAGCGTGGTGCGGACACCATGAGGCGGTGACGGCAATCCAACCGTCGTTGCTGAAGTTCCGGGGCGTCGCCACGACCCTGGGTTCGGCGAGAGCTCGTGGTTCGGCGACCGCCGGCCCCCTCGGTCCGGCGCCGATACGGTGAGCAGGTGGCGGTGCAGCCGGTCGACCGATGAAGGTCCGCTTTGCCGTGTCGCCCCCGGCGGGGCTCGCACCAGAGCACTTCGTCGAATTCGTGGCCGGGCTCGAGGCTCGCCGGTTCGACACGCTGTGGCTCTCCGACGTGCCGGTCGGGCCGGGACTCGACCCGATCGTGGCGCTCGGGGTCGCTGCGGCGGCCTCGAGGCGGCTCAAGCTGGGTGCCAACGTCGTGCCGATCGGAGCGAACATCTGGCGCCTGGCCAAGCAGCTGGCGCAGCTCGACCAGGTCAGCCAGGGGCGACTGCTGCTCACCCTGGTCCCCGGGCTCGGCAGCGCCGAGGAGCGCTCCGTGCTCGCCCTCGACGGGGATCGGGGTGCCCTGCTCGAGGAGGCGACGCTGCTGCTGCGGCGCCTCTGGTCGGGCGAGTCGGTGGCCTATCGGAGCGCGACGACCCGGCTCCCCGGGGTTCGCTTGACTCCCCGCCCGCAGCAGGATCCGCTCGAGATCTGGCTTGCCGGCCACGGGCCCCGGGCGCTCGAGCGGGCGGGACGCCTCGCGGACGGATGGCTTGGCTCGGCGCTCACCCCCGAGGAGGCCGGCGCAGCACGAGCCGCCATCGTCGAGTCGGCCTCAGCCGCCGGGCGGTCGATCGATCCGGAGCACTTCGGACTGTCGATCCCCTACAGCCGTGGCGACGCGCAGGCGGGGGAGGTTCGTGCTGCCGGCGCGCGTCGTCCCGAGGTCGAGCGCGCCCGCCTCGTGCCCGTCGGCGCCGAGGAGCTGCGACGGCTTGTCGAGGCGCTCGTCGCGGCGGGCCTCTCCAAGTTCGTGCTGCGGCCGCTCGCGGTTGCGGGGTCCCTCGATACCGAGCTCGACTGGCTCGCCGGGGTCGTGCTCGGCCTGCAGAGCTGAGCGAATTGATCCCGGCGGGTCGCGTCGCGCCCCGGCGTGGACACAGCGAGCCGTCACGGCGATGATCGCGGCCAGTGCCGGTTCAACGGATCGTGGCGATTCAGGGTGACATCACCCGCCTCGAGGTCGATGCGGTCGTCAACGCGGCCAACAGCGCGTTGGCCGGGGGAGGCGGTGTCGACGGGGCGATCCACCGGGCCGCCGGCCAGGCCCAGCTCGCGGCTGCCTGTGCCGAGCTCGGGGGGTGCGCCCCGGGCGACGCCAAGGCGACTCCAGGCTTCGGCCTGTCGGCACGATGGATCATCCACACGGTCGGCCCGGTCTGGCGCGGCGGGGACCGGGGGGAGGCCGACGTTTTGGCGTCGTGCTACCGCCGCTCGCTCGAGGTGGCCGATGAGCTGGCGGCTCGATCGGTGGCATTCCCGGCGATCTCGACCGGGGTGTACGGCTTTCCCAAGGACCTGGCCGCGCAGGCGGCGGTCGGCACGCTCCGAGCGGCGACCACCGAGGTCGATCGCGTCGTGCTCGTTGCCTTCGACGCCGAGACCCTGGGGCTCTATTCGCGCCTGCTCGCGGGCTGAGCACGGTGATCGACCGTTGAGCTCGGCAAGAGATCGCCCGGCGAGCTGATCGTCTGGATCCGATGCCCGAGGATCGCACCGGCGTCGAGCCCCAAGCTGCCCGAAAGTGGGGACGGCTGAGCCCACCGCTGGGTCGGTGACCCCGGGTTGAAGAGCCGCTGGCCGTGCAGACCATCGGCGTCGAAGGGGACGTGGCTGTGCCCGAAGATCACCAACTTGGCCCCG
>DAHUZG010000091.1 GCA_027306715.1 Acidimicrobiaceae bacterium | reverse complement strand
TGGTGGCGATGGGCAAGGCCGGCGCCGGCGAGCTCAACTACGCCAGCGACGTCGACGTCGTGCTCGTCGGCGACGGCGACCCGCGCCGGCTGCTCGAGCTGGCGCGGCGCTGCTTTCGCGTCGACCTCGGCCTGCGTCCCGAGGGCCGGGCGGGCCCGCTCGTGCGAAGTCTGGCGTCTTACCTCGCCTACTTCGAGCGCTGGGCGCAGGCCTGGGAGCGACAGGCGATGCTGAAGGCGCGCGTCTGCTGCGGCCCCGAGGCGCTCGCCACCGGCTTCGCCGAAGCTGCCGCGGGTTGGGTGTGGGGCGAGCCGTTCGACGCCGAGGACCTGCGCGAGCTGCGTGCGATGAAGGCCCGTGCCGAAAAGGAGGTGGCGCGCCGGCAGCTCGGCGGCCGGGAGATCAAGCGCGGCGCGGGGGGGATACGCGACGTCGAGTTCTCGGTGCAGCTGCTCCAGCTGATCCACGGCCACCTCGACGCCGCGCTGCGCGTCCCCGCCACCCTGGCGGCGCTGCGCGAGCTCGCCGGCGCCGGCTACGTCGACGGTGCCGACGCCGGCGCCCTCGAGGCGGCCTACCGCTTCCTTCGCACCCTCGAGCACCGGCTGCAGCTCGTCGAGCTGCAGCCGACCCACACGGTGCCCGCCGACGAGGCGTCGCTGCAGCGCCTCGCCCGCGTCCTCGGCCTGCACGACGACCCTGCCTCCTCGGCCGGGTCCAAGCTCCTCGGCGAGCTGCGCCAGCAGCAGCAGACCGCCCGCGCCGTGCACCAGCGGCTCTACTTCCGTCCCCTGCTCGAGGCCTTCTCCGCCCAGCGCGACTCCGGTGCCATCGGCCCGGGGATCTCGCCGGCAGCGGCCGGCGAGCGGCTCGCCGCCTTCGGCTTCTCCGACGGCGAGCGTGCCCGCGCCGCGCTCGTCGAGCTGACGCGGGGCCTGACCCGCTCGAGCCGGATGATGCAGGCGCTGCTGCCGCTCATGCTCGGCTGGCTCTCGGACACGCCAGATCCCGGCCTCGGGCTGACGGGGCTGCGCCGGCTCGTCGGCATTCCCGCCACCCGTCGCGACGGGCTCATCGGCACCTTCCGCGACTCGCCCGAGGTCGCCCGGCGGGCGTGCGTGCTGCTCGGCACGACACCGCTTCTTCACGAGCCGCTGCGTCGCGACCCGATTCTGATCGGGCGCCTCGGGGCTGCTGGCGGCCTCGCCCGGCGCCGGCGCGACGACCTGCTCGCCGAGGCGCGGGAGACCCTTGCCTGGCGGGACGAGCCCGGCCGCCAGAGCGGCCTGCGCCGCCTGGCGGCGGGCGAGCGGGCGGCCGTGATGGCGGCCGCCGTGCTGGCCGAGGCGGCGCCGGGGGAGGTCGGTCGCCGCCTCGCCGAGCTGGCCGAGGCGACGCTCGAGGCGGCGCTCGAGGCGATCGGGCCGCGGGTGTCACTGGCGGTGATCGGCATGGGGCACCTCGGCGGGGCTGAGCTCGCCTACGGCAGCGATCTCGACGTCCTGCTCGTGCTCGGCTCAGGCGGCGGCACGGCCGGCGCCGAGGCCGGCGAGCGCGACGCCGAGAGGTGGCTGCGGTTCGTCAACGGCGAGACGCCGGCGCGGCGGATCGCCACCCTCGACCTGCGGCTGCGCCCCGAGGGCCGGCAGGGGCCGCTCGCTCGCAGCCTCGAGGGGTTCGAGCAGTACTACCGGCGCTGGGCCGGCGTCTGGGAGCGCCAGGCGCTGTTGCGGGCACGGCCGGTCGCTGGCGACCCGTCGCTCGCCGCCAGCTTCATGACCCTCGCCGCCGAGGTGACCCTCGGCACGCCGCTGTCGCCGGAAGACGTCCGGGAGATCCGCCGGATGAAGGCGCGGATCGAGGCCGAGCGCCTTCCGCCGGGCGAGGACCCGGTCTTCCACCTGAAGCTCGGGCCCGGGGCGATCGCCGACGTCGAGTGGACGGTGCAGCTGCTCCAGCTGACCAACGGCGTCGCCGGGCCGGCGACGCTCGAGGCGCTCGAGGCGCTCGTCGCCTGCGGCGCGCTCAGCTCGGGCGACGCCGGCCAGCTGGCCGACGCCTACA
>DAHUZG010000088.1 GCA_027306715.1 Acidimicrobiaceae bacterium | reverse complement strand
CTCGGCGACGACGGCGACGATCGGCGCGGCCGCGCAGCTGCCGAGCTGAGGCAGCGCCGGCGGCGCCCCGTTTGGCGGCGCCCCGTTTGGCGGGGCGGCGGCGAGCTGCTATCACCTCTGCATGGCCGTCCGGATCTGCGCCACCCGGGGCACCGAGCATCCGGACGTCCGCCGGCCGCCGGCGTCCTGCGCCGCCGTCAGGGTCGATCCTCGCCTGAAGGCCGGCCACCTGTGCTGAGCGCCAGCGGAGCTGCGGTCGGCGATGCGGAGCGGTACCGGGTCGCCATCGTCGGCGGCGGCCCGGTCGGTCTAGCGCTCGGGATCGATCTCGCCCAGCGGGGCGTGCGCTGTGTGGTGATCGAGCGCCGCGGCGAGGTGAGCAGGATCCCGAAGGGACAGAACCTCTACCAGCGCACTCTCGAGCACCTCTGGTCCTGGGGCATCGAGGCCGAGATCCGCCGCTCGCGCGAGGTGCCCGCCGGCTACCCGATCGGCGGCATCACCGCCTACCGCAGCCTCGCTGGCGGCCACTGGTACCTGCCGCCGCTGCCGGGCGACGTCAACGCCTACTACTACCAAGCCAACGAGCGACTCCCGCAGTACCGGACCGAGGAGGTGCTGCGGCGCCGCGCCGGCGGGCTCGACGGCGTCGATCTGCTCGCCCGGCACCTGGTCTCGGCCATCGAGCTCGGCGACGAGGGCGTGCGGGTCCGGGTCGGTCCGGGCGCACCGGGGGAGGCGGAGCCCCGCTCGGTTGACCCGGGGGCGATGCAGGAGGTGATGGAGAAGGTGATCGAGGCCGAGTACCTCGTCGGTTGCGACGGCGCCCACTCGTTCGTCCGCGAGCAGCTCGGCGTCGAGCGGCGCGGCCGCGACTTCGACCAGCAGATGGCGCTCTGTGTGTTCCGCTCTCGGGAGCTGCACGACCTCCTCACCCGCTTCCCCGAGCGCACCACCTATCGCGTGCTCCATCCGGACTTCGGCGGCGCCTGGCTGTTCTTCGGTCGCGTCGATCTCGGCGAGCGCTGGTTCTTCCACGGCCCGGTGCCTCGGGGCACGTCGGCCTCCGACCATGCCGTCGTGCGGGCGCTGATGCACCTCGCCGCCGGCAGCGATTTCGCCTGCGAGATCGAGCACGTCGGCTTCTTCGAGCTCCGTTGCGACGTCGCCGGCGAGTACCGCCGCGGCCGGGTCTTCCTCGCCGGCGACGCCTGCCACAGCCATCCTCCTTACGGCGGGCTCGGCCTGAACACCGGCCTCGACGACGTCGCCAACCTCGGCTGGAAGCTGGCGGCGGCGTTGCACGGATGGGGTGGAGAGCCGCTGCTCGACTCGTACGGGCTCGAGCGCCAGGTGATCGGCGAGGAGACGAGCGCGATGATCGCCGGCTGGATCGAGGCCGAAGCGGACTTCCTCGGCAGGTACCGGCCCGAGCGCGACCGGGCGGAATTCGAGCAGGCCTGGAGCCGGCGCACCGACGGCGAGACGGTGCCGGCCTGGTACGAGCCGCACTACGAGGGCTCGCCTGTCGTCTGTGCCTCGCCGACCGGGCCGGCGAGACCTCTCCGGCCGGACCGATGCTGTGGGATCCGTGGCGAGCACCGCTTCGACGCCCGCCCCGGACACCACCTGGCGCCGTACCGGGTCGAGGGCGGGAGCGACGTCTTCGAGCGGCTCGGCGCAGGTCTGGCGCTGGTGTCGTTCGCCGGGGACGGGACGGTCGCTGCACGCCTCGAGGCCGCGGCGCGACGGCGGGGCGTGCCGCTGAGCGTCGTGAGCGAACCCCATCCCGGCGGGCACCGGCACTACAGGTGCGACTACATCCTCGTCCGTCCGGACCGTTACGTCGCCTGGTGCGGTGACGAGGTGCCCGACGACGCCGATGCGCTGGTACGCCGCGTCACTGGCCAGGAGGCCGGCTAGGCGCGGCCGGGCG
>DAHUZG010000075.1 GCA_027306715.1 Acidimicrobiaceae bacterium | reverse complement strand
TGGTCGGAGTCTTCGGGCTTTTGTCGGCTACCGGGAGGGCTGTGCGTTGGGGGGTTGGGGTCGCTGGCCGGGTAGACGGTGAAGTAGCTGCCGGCTTGGTTGGCGATGAGTGGCCGGGCGGCGTGTTGCGAGCCTCCCCATGCTTCGTGGCCGGTGGAGCGATGCTGGGTGGTGGTCGGCTGACGGACGCTAGCGGTAAGGGTCGGGCGGTAGGGTCGGATTGGCCCACTGTGGTGGGGTCGTATCCGCATGTTGAGCCGGGTTTTGTCGAGGTGGGGTGACGTGCTCGCCCCAGCGCTGGGTGAGGTCGTCGAGGGTGTCGGACTCCCATGTCCGGGTGGTCCGGTCCAGCCGGAGCTGGACCGGACCAGGATGGTCAGCCCGGTCCTGTGGCTACTGCAAGTGAGGTAGCCGAGCCGGATATGGGTGTCGGGGATGCTTGTCGCTTAACTCAACGTTGATTGTACGGCCCGGTCCGGTCCGGCGACGGTGAGGATGTCGGGGTTGTGTAGCTATGCGGATTTGAACCGGGTGTGCCAGCCCAGCCCTCGGAGCGCTCGCGGTAGTTGCCTGCTCCGTAACGGCATTTCGGGGGCACCCTCCGGACTGGTCGGTCGTCGGGATAGTGGGGCAGTGTTTCCTCTGTCGAGGGGTAGGCGTATAGTTAGGCGTATGCCCCGGTTGCAGGTCTACCTTCCCGACGAGTTGTACCGCGTCGTCAAGGAGCGGGAGCTCCCTGCGTCGGAGCTCCTCCAAGGCGCCGTCCGTGCCGAGCTGCGGCGTTTGGAGCTCCTCGAGGCGACGGACCGGTATCTGTCCGAGCTCGTCGCCGACGTGGGAGAACCCTCGTCGGCGTCCATGGCCAGAGCCGAACGTCTCGCCAAGCGCGTGCTGGGGGCGAAGGCGCGGCCGACCGAGGTGAGTTGAGCGTGCTTGTTCTCGACTCCGGGGGACTGAGCTTCTTGGCCAAGCGCAACCAGGACACGGTGGCTTTCATCCGCGTCCTCGTCCGTGACGGTGCCTGGCCGCCGATGGTTCCGTCGGTCGTCCTCGCGGAGTCAACCACCGGACGTCAGCGCGATGACGCTGCGCTGAACCGGTTGCTCAAGACCTGCAACGTTGCCGAGTCCCTCTCGGAGTCTCTCGCCCGTCGTGCGGGAGCGCTCCGCCATCTGGCCCGCCGCGGTTCCGCCGTGGACGCCGTCGTCGTTGCCATCGCCGAACCGGACGGCGTCGTGCTCAGCGGCGACATCGAGGATCTTGGGGCGCTGGCGGCGCACGCCACCGCTGTCCGCATCGAGCGAGTCTGAGGACCGCTTGTCGCCGTAGACGACCTTGCGCCGGTGCCGGCCGCGCTCGTCCCAGCCGAGGTTGAGCACACCGACCCAGGGGCCGTCCGAGGCGCGCTGGTAGCGCTTCTTTCACCGTGGCCCCGCCGCTACATCCCGGCACGGCTACATTCCTGGCTACATCCCGCCTTGGATGTCACCCCGAGGGGCCTGGAGGCCCTGTCCAAAGGCCTCTACCAGCGCTTATCGGGATCGGGTGGGCCGTACAGGACTTGAACCTGTGACCCCTTGCGTGTCATGCAAGTGCGCTACCGGACTGCGCCAACGGCCCGAGGAGCGAGACGCTAGCAGCAGCCGGGCCGGGCGGGCGCCGGCGGCTAACCCGACGGCCGCCGGGGTGATCGGCCGACGGGGAGCACGCTGGCGGGGTAGCACCCGGACCCGCGCCGTCATCGCCGGTAGCGGTCGAGGTCGCGACGCTCCTTTTTGGTCGGGCGCCCGCTGCCGGGATCGCGGCGGGCGATCGGCGCCGCCGCAGCCACCGCAGGCGGGGTGTGGTCGAGCAGGCAGGCGGCAGCGGCGGGCGCCCCGACGCGGTGCTCGATCGGCTGGACGACCACGAGCTCGCGCCGCCGGCCGGCGGCGGCGACGACGACCCGGTCGCCGGGGCGCACCGCCGTCGACGCCTTGGCGGGGACGCGGTTGACCGCGACGTGGCCGCCACGGCACGCCTCGGTCGCCGCCGAGCGCGTCGGGAAGACTCGTACCGACCACAGCCAACGGTCGACTCGCGCCGACTCCGGCAGCTCCATCACCCGCATTCTGCCTCTGGCACCCGGCACCCTGTTCTCCGGTGGCGGCATGACAGAGTGTCGGGCGCCGTGAGCTCGCCTCTCCGCCTCTACCGCTGGCGGGATCCTCCTGTCCTCGGCCTCGCTTTTGCCGCCTTCGCCTCCGGCTTCGGGCAGTTCGGTGCTGTGAGCGCCCTCGGCGAGGTGGCGCGGACCTTCGGTGCCGGGAGCTACCACGTCGCCACGATCGCCGAGCAGGCGGGCCTGTCGGGCACGGTGCTCGGCGTCGGTCTGGCGATCCTGCGGCTCGCCTCGCTCGGCGGGATGCCGGTGAGCGGCCTCGCCGACCGCTTCGGGCGGCGCCGCGTGATGCTCGTCAGCTGCGCATCCGGCCTCGCCTTGACCGTCCTCGCGGCGGCGAGCCCCGGCTACTGGTGGTTCGTCGCCATCTTCGCGCTCGGCCGTCCGGGCCTGACAGCGGTTAATGCGCTGACCAGCGTGAGCGCCGCCGAGCAGACCTCGATCGCCGACCGCGCCAAGGCGATAGCCCTCGTCACCGGCGGCTATGGCGTCGGCGCCGGGGTGATCGCCGGGGTCAACGGGCTCGCCGGCAAGGCGATCGGCTTCCGGGGGCTGTTCCTCCTCGCCCTGCTCCCGCTGCTGCTGCTGCCGGCCGCGCGGCGGATGACACGGGAGTCCGATCGCTACGAGGCGGTGGCGCCCGAGTCACCGCTCCCCGTGCTCGGCGCCGTCGCCGCGCCGTACCGCCGGATGCTCGCCATCGTCGCCGCCCTCACCTTCGCCATCGGGGTGATGACCGGACCTGTCAACAGCTTCGTCTACGTCTACGCGCAGAACGTCCGGCACCTCGCCGGGCCGCTCGTCACCGGGATGGTCGTCCTCGCCGGCGCCAGCGGGCTCGCCGGCCTGCTCGTCGGCCGGGCGCTCGCCGACCGCTGGGGACGGCGCCCGACCTCGGCGCTCGGGATCGTGACCATGGCGGTCTGCGGCGTGCTCACCTATTCCGGCTCGCGACCTGCCCTCGTCGCCGGCTATGTGGCCGGCGTGCTCGCCGCCGCGGTGTTCGCTCCCGCCGGCGGCTCGCTCGTGAACGAGCTGTTCCCGACCGAGGTGCGGGCCTCGGTCTCGGGCTGGGTCACGGTCGCCGCGGTGCTCGGGGCGACGCTCGGCCTGCTCGCCTTCGGCGCCATCGCCGACGTCGCCCACCGTTTCGCCGTCGCCGCCCTCGTCGCCGCCCCGGTGCCGGTCCTCGGAGCGCTCCTCCTCGTGCTGCTGCCCGAGACGCGGGGTCGGGAGCTCGAGGAGATCCCTGGCACAATCACCAGATGAGCGCAGGCACCAGATGAGCGCAGGCACGCAGACCAGCGAGGAGGTCGGCGCGGCCCTTGCCGAGGGTCGCCCGGTGGTGGCGCTCGAGTCGACGATCATCGCCCACGGGCTCCCACGTCCGCGCAACCTCGAGATCGCCCGCGAGCTGGAGGAGATCGTCCGCCGCTCCGGCGCCGTGCCGGCGACCGTCGCCGTGATCGACGGCGCCGCCCGGGTCGGGCTCGACGATGCCGACCTCGTCCGCGTCGCCTCCGACACCGCAGTTCGCAAGCTCGGCCGTCGCGATTTGGCCCCGGCGACGGCGGCGAGGATGAGCGGGGCGACGACGGTCTCGGCGACGGCCTGGCTCGCGGCTCGCGCCGGCATCGCGGTCTTCGCCACCGGCGGGCTCGGCGGCGTCCACCGCGGCTACGCCGAGTCCTTCGACGAGTCCGCTGACCTGCTCACCTTGAGCGAGGTGCCGATCACCATCGTCTGCGCCGGGGTGAAGTCGATCCTCGACGTCGCCGCCACCCTGCAGCGGCTCGAGACGCTCAACGTCACCGTCGTCGGCTATCGAAGCGACGAATTCCCCGGCTTCTACCTCCGATCGAGCGGAGGGCGTGTCGACTGGCGGGTGGACTCGCCGGCCGAGGTCGTCGAGGTGATGCGCTCTCGGGACGACCTCGGCCAGCGCGGGGCGATCGTCGTCGGCAATCCGCTCCCGGCGACGTCCGAGCTCGATCGCGCCCTTCACGACGAGGTGCTCGGTACCTCGCTTGCCGAGGCGGCCCGGCGGAAAGTCACCGGCCAGGCGATCACCCCCTTCCTGCTCGAGGCGATGGCCGCCCGGACAGCCGGCGCCTCACTCGAGGCCAACCTCGCCGCCGTGCGCTCGAACTGCGCGCTGGCTGCCGAGATCGCCGCAGAAGCAGCCCGCGCCCACGCCGCTCCCTCTCCGTGAGAGTGCTCGCTGTCGGCGACGCCGCGCTCGACGTCGTCGTCGAGCTCGCCCGCCCACTCGAGCCCGACGACGATGTGCCGGCGCGGATCACGCTGTCGACCGGCGGGCAGGCGGCCAACGTGGCCGCCTGGTGCGCCGAGCTCGGGGTCGAGGCATCGGTGCTGGCGCCGCTCGGAGACGACCTCGCCGGCGCCGTCGTGCGCGCCGAGCTCGCCCGCCGCCGGGTGAGCCTGCTCGATGCCGTCGCTGGCCGCCGCGACGGGATGAGCACGGCGGCGATCGCCTCGCTCGTCACCGCCGCCGGCGCCCGCTCGATGGCCTCGGACCGGCGCGGCTGGCAGAGGCCGGCGGCGCTCGACCCGGCGTGGTTCGACGGGCTCGACTGGTTGCACGTCTCGGGTTACGAGCTGTTCGCCGGGAGCGGCACCGTGGCGCTGGCGGCGGCGACCTCGGCGCGCCGGCGCGGCGTCACGGTGAGCGTCGACCTCTCGGCGCGCACCGCGGTCGAGGCCCTCGGCGGCGCCGAGGTGGCGCGGCGCGTCGCGCTCGCAGGTGCCGAGGTCGTCTTCGCCACGGTCGCCGAGATGGAGGCGACCGGAGAGCTCGAGGTGCCGACCGCAGTGGTCAAGCTCGGCGCCGGCGGCTGCCGGGTGGGCGTGCTCGGCGGTCCGGCCGGCAGCAGGCGGAGCTGGAGCGAGCTGCCGGCGGCACCGGCGGGTGTCGTGCGCGACACGACCGGCGCCGGCGACGCCTTCGCAGCCGGCTGGATCGTCGGGGGAGCGGGGCTGGCTCTCGAGACGGCGGCCCGTTGCGTCGGGCAGGCCGGCGCGATGCCGCCGCCCGGGGGCTAGCTGCGCGGGCGGCGATCAGCGGGCGGTGTCGATCACCACCCGGCCGCGGATCTCGCCGCCGAGCACGCGCCCGGCGAGCCCGGCGATGGCGCTCATCGGCTCGACGGTGGAGAAGCCGTCGATCACCTCCCCGGGGAGCACCTCGGCCAGTTGCGTCCAGGTGGTGAGGCGCTCGCCGGCGGGCCGCCACACCGAGTCGACACCGGCGAGGCGGACGCCGCGGAGGATGAACGGGAAGACCGTCGTCGCCAGGTCGCTGCTGCCGGCGAGCCCGCAGGCGGCGACCACGCCGTCGCGCCGGCTCTGGGCGAGGGCGTTGGCGAGGATCGTCCCGCCGACGGTGTCGACGACGCCGCGCCAGCGCTCGGGCTGCAGCGGCCGCACCGGCGAGGTCCCGAGCCCGGCGCGGCCGATGATCTCCGCGGCGCCGAGCCCCGTCAGGTATCCGTGCAGCTCCGGCCGTCCCGTCGAGGCGACGACGCGGTAGCCGAGGCGCGACAGGACTGCCACAGCGACGCTGCCGACTCCGCCGCCGGCTCCGGTGACGAGGACCTCGCCGTCGCCGCCGGCGGAATGGCCGTCGTCGCCGGAAGCTCCGCCTTCGATCGCCCGCGCCGCCAGCATCGCCGTGAACCCGGCCGTCCCGAGCGCCATCGCCCGGCGGGCGTCGAGGCGGTCGGGGATCCGCACGAGCCACTCGCCGGGCACACGCTGGAGGGTGGTATAGCCGCCGGGGTGGGTCTCGCCGAGGCCGCACCCGGTGGCGAGCACGGCGTCGCCGGGGCGCCAGGCCGGGTCGATCGAGGAACGCACCGTGCCGGCGAGGTCGATGCCGCAGGTGAGCGGGAAGCTGCGGATGACCTTGCCCGTGCCGGTGACGGCGAGCCCATCCTTGTAGTTGAGCGACGAGTGGCTCACCTCGATGGTCACGCTCCCGGCGGGAAGATCCTCTTCGCCGAGCTCGACGAGCCCGGCCGGACCCGGCCCGGCGGCGACGACTGCGGGAAAGCGATCCATTCCCGAGGGTCTAGCGCCCGCGGGGGCGCCGGGGCGACCTGCGCCGTCCAGACGTTTTTCCGCAGAGACGCTTCCGCAGAAACGTCCGCAGGGACGTTTCCGCGGAAACGTCAGGAGCCGAGCACCCCGACCCGCACGCGGTTGCCGTCGGGGTCGTGCAGCGTCAGCTCCCGGGTCTGCCAGTCGGTCTCCTCAGGTGTCGCCCCGATCTCGTCGGCGAGGCCGTCGAGGTCGGCGAGCCGCAGGTAGACGACGCTTCGGCGGACGGTGTCGCCGACGTGCTCGGAGAGGAACAGCCGGACCGGGCCGCGGGCGATCGAGACGAAGGCCGGGAACCCGGGCCCGAAGCGGTGCTCCCACTCCGGCTCGAAGCCGAGCCGGCGGTACCAGGCGACCGAGGTGGCGGCGTCGCTCACGCGAAGCACCGGGATCGCCTGCTCGAGCTGCGACGGGTCTGCGGCGGGCCGGCGGCGGGCGCGGCCGCCGCGCTGGCCGCTCGTGGGGACGTCCGAGTCGTCGCCCGGCGGGTCGCCCGGCGGGACGCTCGATGGGGCGACGGTCACGGGCCTAAGCGTCCCCGGCGCCGAAAGCCCCGTCAAGAGCGTCGGTACGATGCACGTCGTGCCGCCGTTCAGGGTCGTCTCGGACTTCTCACCCGCCGGCGACCAGCCGAAGGCGATCGCCACGCTCGCCGAAGGGGTCGGCCGCGGCGAGCGCTTCCAGACCCTTCTCGGGATCACCGGGAGCGGCAAGTCGGCGACGATCGCCTGGACGATCGAGCAGGTGCAGCGGCCGACGCTCGTCCTGGCTCCGAACAAGTCGCTCGCCGCCCAGCTCGCCGGCGAGTTCCGGGAGCTCTTCCCGGAGAACCGGGTCGAGTACTTCGTCTCCTACTACGACTACTACCAGCCCGAGGCCTACCTGCCGACGACCGACACCTACATCGAGAAGGACAGCTCGATCAACGACGAGATCGACCGGCTGCGGCACTCGACGACCTCGGCACTGCTCACCCGCCGCGACGTGATCGTCGTCGCCTCGGTCTCGTGCATCTACGGCCTCGGCTCGCCCGAGGAGTACCGCGACACGATCCTGGTGCTTCACCCTGGTGAGACCCACGACCAGCGCAAGGTGCTCCGCAGGCTCGTGGACATGCACTACGAGCGCAACGATCAGAACCTCGTGCGCGGGCGGTTCCGCGTCCGCGGCGACACCATCGAGCTGCACCCCGCCTACGAGGAGACCTCGGTCCGGATCGAGCTCCTCGGCGACGAGGTCGAGCGGATCGTCCGCTTCGACGCCCTCACCGGCGAGCTCGGCGACGAGCTCGGCGAGCTCGTCGTCTTCCCCGCCACCCACTACGTCGCCGGCGACGAGCGGACGCGTGCCGCAATCGCCTCGATCGAGACCGAGCTCGGCGAGCGGCTGCGCGAGCTCGAAGCCGGGGGCAAGCTGCTCGAGGCGCAGCGCCTGAGGATGCGCACCGAGCACGACCTCGAGATGCTCGCCGAGGTCGGCAGCTGCAACGGGATCGAGAACTACAGCCGGCACCTCGACGGCCGGGCGGCCGGCGAGCCGCCCTACACGTTGCTCGACTACTTCCCCGAGGACTGGCTCCTCGTCGTCGACGAGAGCCACGTCACCGTCCCGCAGCTGCACGGGCAGTACGAGGGCGACCGCTCGCGCAAGGAGGTGCTCGTCGAGCACGGCTTCCGGCTGCCCTCGGCGATGGACAACCGGCCGCTTCGCTTCGAGGAGCTCGAGAAGCGGATCAATCAGTGCATCTTCATGTCGGCCACCCCGGCGGCCTACGAGCTCGAGGTCTCCGGCCGGGTCGCCGAGCAGATCGTTCGGCCGACCGGTCTCGTCGACCCGGCCGTCGTCGTGAAGCCGACCAAGCGCCAGATCGACGACCTGATCGCCGAGATCGAGGTGACCACCGCCCGCGGCGAGCGGGCGCTTGTCACGACGCTCACCAAGAAGATGGCCGAGGACCTCACCGACTACCTGCTCGAAGCAGGGCTGCGGGTCCGCTACCTGCATTCCAACGTCGACACGATCGAGCGCATCGAGATCATCCGCGACCTCCGCCTCGGCGAGTTCGACGTGCTCGTCGGGATCAACCTGCTGCGGGAGGGGCTCGACCTGCCGGAGGTCTCGCTCGTGGCCATCCTCGACGCCGACAAGGAAGGATTCCTCCGCTCCTACACCTCGCTCATCCAGACGATGGGCCGCGCCGCCCGTAACGTCGCCGGCCGCGTGATCCTCTATGCCGACGCCCTCACCGACTCGATGCGCCAGGCGCTCGCGAGACCGAGCGGCGACGCGAGCTGCAGCAGCGCCACAACGCCGAGCACGGGATCGATCCGCAGACGATCCGCAAGGCAGTCACCGACCTCGTCGCCCAGTTCCGCGCCGCTGCCGGGACCGATCTCCTCGGACCCGAAGCGGGGGCACCCCTGCCGACAGGGCACGCCGGGCGTTCCGACCGCTCGCGGCGGGCCGGCCGCCGGGCGGTCGAGCGCGCGACTCGCGGTGCCGGCGCCGCGGCGGTGCCGGAGAACGCCGGCGAGCTGCCGGCCGAGGAGCTCTCCCGGCTCGTCGAGACGCTCGAGGCCGAGATGCGCCAGGCGGCGGCCGATCTCCGTTTCGAGTACGCCGCCCGGCTGCGCGACGAGGTGCGCCGCTTGAAGCGGGAGCTACGCGAGGTCGGGTAGCGATTCGGGCTCGAGCCTGACCCGAGCCGGTCGACGCTCCCGCCGCCGGCGGCGCCGGCCGTGTCGCCGCGCGACGGCGACGCTGAAGACCTCCGGCTGCGCCAGCCACTGCGCTGTCGAAGGCGCCTCGACCCCGCTCCGCAGCCGCAGCCGCGCCGGCGCGGGCAGCGCGCTGTCGGCCCATCGCAGCCCGTCGAGCGCCGGGCGCGGGTCGCGCGGCGGCCACGGGTCGGCCGCCGTCACCCCGCCGTCGGCGACGTGAGGCGTCGGCAGGCCGTCGCTGAAGTAGCGCATCTCGTGTCGGTAGAAGGGATCGGCGAACCAACCCTCGGTCATGGCGAGCTGCTCAGAGGGGGTCGGCGGTAGTCATCCGCCCGTTGCTCACCCACTGGGTCCAGGCGGTGCCGTCCCAGTAGCGCAGCTCGTTGCGCGCAACCGGGTCGGCGTACCACGCAGCCTCGGGCAGCGCCGTGAGGGTCGAGGTCGCCGCCACGCCGCCGGCTTGCTTGGCCGCCGACCCGACCGCGCCGCCAGCGCCGTTGCTGGCGTTGCTGCGGGTGCCGTAGTTGGCGATCGCCACCGGGGCGTAGGTGCTCGCCCGGTCGGTGCCGGACAGGGCGGCAGAGCTCCCCCTCGACGGCACGCCGGCGAGCGCTGCTGCCTGAGCTGCTGCCTGAGCTGCTGCCACCCGGGCCGCGGCTTGGGCCATGGCCGACTGCGACGAGGAGCCCGGGGCAGCACCGGCGGCGGCCCTCGCCGGGAGCGCCGAGGCCGCTGGGGACGTGCCGAGTGGCGCCGGGGCTCCGCCGGCGGGGCCAGCGGAGCTCGCCGGTCCGGCTCCTGGCGCTGGCGCTGGCGCTGCCGCTGGGGCTGGCGTCTGCCCGCCGGCGCGGGCCCTGCTCGCCCGGGGCACGGCGGCACGCTGGATCGCTGCTGCGTAGGCGCCCGGGGCCGGGTACACGGGCGCCCCCGAGAGCTCGGCGATCAGCTTTCGCGTGGTGATGCGGGCGAGCCACAAAGGGACGCTCATGATGATGCTGAAGAAGAACGTGAGCGCCGCCCAGGCCCTCGAGGGGAAGCCCCACGGCGTCTTGCCGAACTCGCGCTTGAAGCGCTCCGACTCCTGGTACCCGAGAACGGCAAGGCCGACTTCGACGACGACGAGCAGCGCCGTCGCCTCGATGATCTGGGACTGTGTCACGACCAGAGCGAGCACGAGCACCCCCTGTGCTGCCTATCGATGATACGTGAGTGCAGTTGGCGCGTCTAGCTGAGATGCACCAGGACGCACAGGATGATCAGCTTGTACCAGACGCTCGGCAGCAGACGAACGTACGTTCCCTACTTGGCAGCGGTGCCGCCGCGAGAGCCGGTAATCTCGGCCGGACGATGCCCGACTCCCTCGTCATCCGCGGCGCCCGCGAGCACAACCTGAAGGGTGTCTCTCTCGAGCTTCCCCGTGACCGGCTGATCGTCTTCACCGGTCTGTCCGGCTCGGGCAAGTCCTCGCTCGCCTTCGACACCATCTACGCCGAGGGCCAGCGGCGCTACGTCGAGTCCCTCTCCTCCTATGCCCGGCAGTTCCTCGGCCAGATGGACAAGCCCGACGTCGATTTCATCGAGGGCCTCTCGCCGGCGATCTCGATCGACCAGAAGTCGGCCTCGCGCAACCCTCGCTCGACGGTCGGCACGGTCACCGAGATCTACGACTACCTCCGCCTGCTCTACGCCCGCATCGGAGAGGCGCACTGCGTGAGCTGCGGTCGCCTCGTCACCCGCCAGAGCCCGAGCCAGATCGTCGACCAGGTGATGGCGCTCCCGGAGGGGACCCGCTTCGCCGTGCTCGCCCCCGTCGTGCGCGGGCGGAAGGGCGAGTACTCGACCTTGCTCGACGACCTCGCCCGCCAGGGCTACGCCCGGGTCCGCATCGACGGCGTGACACACGAGCTGGCGGCGCGCGCCTCGATCGATCTCGGCCGCTACGAGACACACACGATCGAGGTGGTCGTCGACCGGCTGGTCCGCCGGGATGGCCTCGAGCGTCGGCTGAGCGACTCCATCGAGACGGCGTTGCGTCTCGCCGAGGGCGTGGCGGCGATCCAGCTTCTCGGCTCGGGCCACAGCGAGCAGGCGGCGCTCCGCCAGGCAGGGACGGCGGAGTCCGCCGCGGAGGCGACGGGGCTGCGTCGGCTCGCCAAGTCGACGGCACGCGGCGGGCGCAGGGCGGTGCCGGCCGCCGCCGGCCGCGACGACCCCGACGAGGCGGCGGACGAGGAGCTGCTCAGCTTCTCCGAGCACCTTGCCTGCACGCACTGCGGTCTCTCGTTCGACGAGCTGGCACCGCGGAACTTCTCGTTCAACTCCCCGTACGGGGCGTGCCCGGCCTGTGCCGGTCTCGGGACCCGCTTCGAGGTCGATCCCGACCTCGTCGTGCCGAACCCGGAGCTGAGCCTCGCTTTTGGTGCGCTGGCTCCGTGGGCGGGGGCACGCACCGAGTACTTCTCCCGCATCGTCAAGGCCGTCGCGGACTCGCTCGGCGTGCGCACCGACGTGGCTTGGTCGAGGCTGCCGAAGACCGCCCAGAAGAGCCTGCTGCAGGGCTCGACGAAGAAGGTCCAGGTCAGCTACCGGAACCGCTACGGCACGACCCGCCGCTACGAGACCGCTTACGAAGGTGTCATCCCCTGGTTGCAGCGCCGGCACTCCGAGGCCGAGTCGGACTACCAGCGCGAGCAGATCGAGGGCTACATGCGCGAGGTTCCCTGCGCAGCCTGCGGCGGAGCGCGCCTCAAGCCGGAGTCGCTGGCGGTGACCGTAGGGGGACGGAACATCGCCGAGCTCGCCGGCGAGCCGATCGGGCGGGCGAGCGAGCTGCTCACCTCCCTCGAGCTCTCCGACCGGCAGCTGATGATCGCCGAGAGGGTGCTGAAGGAGATCCGCGCCCGGCTGCAGTTCCTCATCGACGTCGGTCTCGACTACCTCACCCTGGCGCGCTCGGCGGCGACCCTCGCCGGCGGCGAGGCGCAGCGTATCCGCCTCGCCAGCCAGATCGGGAGCGGTCTCGTCGGGGTGCTCTACGTCCTCGACGAGCCCTCGATCGGGCTCCACCAGCGCGACAACCGGAAGCTGATCGAGACTCTCGAGCGCCTACGCGACCTCGGGAACACGGTGATCGTCGTCGAGCACGACGAAGAGACGATCCGTGTCGCCGACCACGTCGTCGACATCGGTCCCGGCGCTGGCGAGCACGGCGGCCAGGTCGTCGTCTCCGGGAGCGTCAAGGAGCTGCTCGACTGCACCGCCTCTCTCACCGGGCGCTACCTCTCCGGGTCGGAGTCGATCCCCGTCCCGGCCAAGCGGCGGAAGCCGACGGGTGAGCAGATCGTCGTCACGGGCGCCCGCGAGCACAACCTGAAGGGCATCGACGCGGCGTTCCCGCTCGGCTGCTTCGTGGCCGTCACCGGGGTCTCCGGCTCGGGCAAGTCGACCCTCGTCAACGACATCCTGCACCGGGCTTTGATGCAGAGGATCTACCGCTCGAAGACGGTGCCCGGCAGGCACCACTCGATCGAGGGTGCCGAGCTGCTCGACAAGGTGATCGACATCGACCAGTCGCCGATCGGGCGCACGCCGCGCTCGAACCCGGCCACCTACACCGGGGTGTTCGACAAGATCCGGACGCTGTTCAGCCAGACCTCGGAGTCCAAGGTGCGGGGCTACCTGCCGGGGCGCTTCTCTTTCAACGTCTCGGGCGGCCGCTGCGAGGCATGTGCCGGCGACGGGACGATCAAGATCGAGATGCACTTCCTGCCCGACGTCTACGTCCCGTGCGAGGTCTGCAAGGGGGCCCGCTACAACCGCGACACCCTCGAGGTCCTCTGGCGCGGGCGCAGCATCGCCGAGGTGCTCGACCTCTCCTGCGAGGAGGCGCTGGAGGTCTTCGCCGCCCAGCCGGTGATCGCGCGTCACCTCCAGACTCTTGTCGACGTCGGCCTCGGCTACGTTCGCCTCGGCCAACCGGCGCCCACCTTGTCGGGAGGAGAGGCGCAGCGGGTCAAGCTCTCCTCCGAGCTCTCGAAGCGAGCGATGGGCCGGACGATGTACATCCTCGACGAGCCGACGACAGGGCTGCACTTCGAGGACGTGCGCAAGCTGCTCGGCGTGCTGCAACGCCTCGTCGACCACGGCAACACCGTTGTCGTGATCGAGCACAACCTCGACGTCATCAAGTCGGCCGACTGGCTGCTCGACCTCGGTCCCGAGGGGGGGGACGGGGGAGGGCGCATCGTGGCCGAGGGACCACCGGAGAAGGTCGCCAGGGTCGGCGCCAGCTACATCGGCAAGTTCCTCGCCCCGCTGCTGGTCGCCCCGAGGCGCTGAGCCGCGTCAGGCGTCTAGCATCGCCTGGTGCCCTGCCGTGTTGCGGCTGTCGCCGCGCTCGCCGGCGGCGTCCTCTGCTGTGCCGCCAGCCCCGCTCGTGCCGCCGTCCCGGCGCGCCCGG
>DAHUZG010000071.1 GCA_027306715.1 Acidimicrobiaceae bacterium | reverse complement strand
GCAGCAGCGCCGCCTCGACAAGGCGCGGGAACGCCGCCGGGCTGGCGACGAGACCCTCGCCTGCAGCGGCGACGCTCTCCAAGGCCCGCTCGCTCAGGCGCTCGTCGGCCGTGAGCGCCCCGAGCCGGGCGAGGGCCGTCGCCGCCACCGAGCCCGCCGCCGGCGTCACCCCGTCGTAGGTCTCCCGCGGGCGCCCGACGAGCTGCTCGGCGTCGCTCCCGGTCGTGTACCAGCCACCGTCCTCGGCCGAGAAGAGCTCGATCAGCGCGAGGGCGGCCCTCTGTGCCTCCTCGAGGTACCGCCCGCTCCCGGTCGCCTCGCCGAGCCGCGTCAGGCAGTCGACGAGCCAGGCGTAGTCGGCGGCGACGGCGAGATGGGCCGCCTGGCCGCCCGGCTGCCACGAGCGGAGCAAGCGCCCGTCGGGGCGGCGGAGCCGTTCGAGGAGCAGGTCGGCCCCTTCTGCAGCGGCGTCGACCCAGCGCTCGACCTGACAGGCGGCGCCGCACTGGGCAAGGGCGGAGCACAGCATCGCGTTCCACTCGGTGAGGATCTTGTCGTCGATCGCCGGCCGGACGCGCTGCCGGCGAGCCGCTTCGAGGTCGACCCGGCACTGCTCGATCTCGGGCGGCCGGATCAGCCGCCCGCGCTCGACGTGGGGGATGCTGCGCCCGTGCTCGAAATTGCCCGCCCGGGTGATCCCGTACCACGCGGCGGCACGGGCGGCACGAGCCGCACCGAGGACGTCCTCGAGCTCGGACGGCGTCCAGGTCGAGAAGCGTCCCTCCTCGCCGCCGGCGTCGGCATCCTCGGAGGAGTAGAAGCCCCCCGACAGGTGGCGCATCGTCGAGCAGGCGTAGTCGAGAGTCTCGGTCACCACCTGCCGCCAGCGCTCGTCGCCGGTGAGCTGCCAGCCGTGCAGGTAGAGCGGGGCGAGCATCGCCTGGTCGTAGAGCATCTTCTCGAAATGCGGCACCTGCCAGGCCCGGTCGACGCTGTAGCGGGCGAAGCCGCCGGCGAGGTGGTCGTACACCCCGCCCGAGGCCATCGCCTCGAGCGTCGAGGTGAGCATCTCGAGCGCCGAGGGCAAGGCGCCCGCAGCTGCGGACGTTTCCGCGGAGACGTCCGAGCCCGCCGGGCCGGCGGCGCGGGGCCCGCCGAGCGCCTCTGCCCAGGCGGCGTGGGCGACGAGCTCGAAGGTCGGCGCCTGGGGGAACTTCGGCGCCCTGCCGATCCCGCCGTGCTCGGGGTCGTAGAGCTGGCGGACACGGGCGAGCGCCCCCTCGAGCAGCTCGGCCGCCGGCGGGATCCCGCCGGCGGCGGGCGGAGGCGCCAGTCGCGACGATACCGCCGCGGTGAGCTCGCCCGCCTGCTCGGCGAGCTCCTCGCGGCGCGTCCTCCAGGCCTCGGACACCGAGTCGAGAACCTGGCTGAACGACGGCATCCCGTGGCGGGCGGTGGGCGGGAAGTAGGTGCCGCCGAAGAACGGCCGGCCGTCGGGGAGGGTGAAGACGCTGAGCGGCCAGCCGCCGCTCCCGGTCATCGCCTGCACGGCGTCCATGTAGACCGAGTCGACGTCGGGGCGCTCCTCCCGGTCGACCTTGACGGCGACGAAGCGGTCGTTGAGCAGCGCCGCCACCTGCTCGCTCTCGAAGGACTCGTGCGCCATCACGTGGCACCAGTGACAGGCGGAGTAGCCGATCGAGAGGAACAGCGGCACGTCGCGCCGGCGTGCCTCCGCCAGAGCCTCCTCGCCCCAGGGGTGCCAGTCGACCGGGTTGCCGGCGTGCTGGCGCAGGTAGGGGCTCGTTTCTCGAGCGAGGCGGTTCGTCGCTGCCACACCCTCAACCTACCGGCGGCGCCGACCGCAAAGCCGGTCCCGGCGCCGCCTCACCGCTGCTGTGCGGCGGATTCTCGGCCAGCTCTCAGCCAGCCAACAGAGCATCGGCGGTGCGCCGCTACCCCGCGCGCAGCGCTACCCCCGAGCCTTTCCCGCTTCTCCGGCCAGCGCCGGCAGCTCCCCCCGGCGGACCTTGCCGATAGCCGTGCGCGGCAGGGACTGGACGAGCACGAGCTGGCGAGGAGCGGCGAAGCCGCCGAGCTCCGCCCCGACCAGCTCCCGTAGCTGCTCGAGAGACGGTGCCGGGCTGCCGCCTGGCTGCTGGCGTGGCACGACGTAGGCGACGACGCGCTCGCCCCACTCGGCATCGGGCAGCCCGCCGACGGCGACCTCGGCGACGCCGGGGTGGCGGACGAGGATCGCCTCGACGGCCGCCGGCCAGACGTTCTCGCCGCCGCTGACGACGACCTCGCGAAGGCGCCCGTTCACGACGAGGCGCCCGTCTTCGCCGATCGAGCCGGCGTCGCCGGTCGGCAGCCAGCCGTCGCGAAGCGGCGAGCTGCCGTCGCGGTAGCAGCGCAAGAGCATCGGCGCGCGCAGCCAGATCTCGTCGCCCTCCCCGGCGATGCGCACCTCGACCCCGTCGAGCGGGACCCCGTCGTAGACGACCCCGCTGCCGGTCTCGGTCATGCCATAGGTCGTGACGACGTTAAGCGGACGATCGGCCGGAGGCGCCGAGCCGCCGAGGACGATCGTCCGGAAGGCCGCCGCGCCGGCAGTCCCGAGGCGGCGCAATGCCGTCGTCACGAGCGACACGAGCGTCGCTCCCCGCTCGTGCGCCGCAGCGAGCACCTCGCCGGCGTCGAAGCGATCGAGCACCTCGAGCGGCGTGCCGGTGAGAAGCGCCCTCGTCACCACCGACAGCCCGCCGACGTGAGCCAGTGGCAGGCAGCAGCACCAGCGGTCAGCGGCGGGGTCGACTCCGAGACGGGCGCTCGTCGCCCGCGCCGAGGCCTCGACGGCGGCGACGGTGAGGACCACGCCTCGCGGCTCACCGGTGGTGCCCGACGTCGCCACGACGAGGGCGTCGCCCTCCTCCACGGGCCGCCCGCCGGCGAGGGCGGTCTCGGCGCCGCCGGGTCCGATCACCGCATCAGGCGCCATCTCCTCGAGCAGACGCCGGCGCGCCGGCGTCGGCAGTCGCTGGTCGAGGGGGAGCGCCGCGTCGCCGGCGCCGAGGACCCGTGTCAGCGCTTGGACGAACGCCTCGCCGCCTGCCAGGTCCAACGCGACCAGCCGCGGCACGCCGGTTAGCGTAACGGCGCGATGGGATCTGTCACAGCCGCGCTGCCCGCCTGGAAGGCGTTCGGCGACTACCGCGACATCTGCTACGAGACCGCCGAAGGGATCGCCAAGATCACGATCTGCCGGCCGGAGGTCCGCAACGCCTTCCGGCCGCAGACCCTCGCCGAGCTCGCCGATGCGTTCAACGCCGCCCGCGACGACCCCGAGGTCGGCGTCGTCATCCTCACCGGGCAGGGCGACAAGGCATTCTGCTCGGGGGGTGACCAGCGGATCCGCGGCGACGACGGCTACCTCGGCGACGACGAGGTGGCACGTCGCGGGATCGGCCGGCTCAACGTGCTCGACCTGCAGGTGCAGATCCGCCGCCTCCCCAAGCCGGTCGTGGCGATGGTCGCCGGCTACGCCGTCGGCGGCGGGCATGTGCTGCACCTCGTGTGCGACCTCACGATCGCCGCCGACAACGCCCGCTTCGGCCAGACCGGGCCGCGGGTGGGCAGCTTCGACGCCGGCTACGGCTCGGGCCTGCTCGCCCGGACGATCGGCACCAAGCGCGCCAAGGAGATCTGGTTCCTCTGCCGGCAGTACGACGCCGAGCGTGCCTACGAGATGGGCCTCGTCAACGCCGTCGTGCCGCTCGCCGAGCTCGAGGCCGAGACGGTCCGCTGGTGCCGCGAGATGCTGGCGCTCTCGCCGATCGCCTTGCGGATGATCAAGGCCGGCTTCAACGCCGCCGAGGACGGCCTCGCCGGCGTGCAGCAGCTCGCCGGCGATGCGACGATGCTCTTCTACATGACCGAGGAAGCCCGAGAAGGCCGGGACGCCTACAAAGACAAGCGCCCCCCGGACTTCAGCCGCTTCCCCCGCCGGCCCTGAGCGCGACAGGCGAGCCCGCCCCGAGCGGCGCCTCCCCGGCCCCGAGCGCCGCCTCCCCCGGCGGCCGCCCGGCGACAGCCTCCGACTGGTTCGCCGGCGCCCGCCCGCGCACCCTGGCTGCCGCCGTCGTCCCCGTGGCGGTCGGGATCGCCGTCGCCTCGGTCGAGGGGCGCGTCGTCTGGTGGCACGCCGCGCTCGCGCTTGTCGTCTCGCTCGCCATCCAGGTCGGGACGAACTACGCCAACGACTACTCCGACGGCGTGCGCGGCACCGACGAGGAGCGGGTCGGGCCGGTGCGCCTCGTCGCCGGCCGGCTGGCGTCGCCGCGCGCCGTGCGCGCCGCCGCGGCGGCGTCGTTCGGCCTTGCCGCCGCCGCCGGGCTGGCGCTCTCGATCGCCGTCTCGCCATGGCTGATCGCTGTCGGCGCCGCCTGCATCGCCGCAGGCTGGCTGTACACGGGAGGGCCCCGCCCGTACGGCTACGCCGGCTACGGGGAGCTGTTCGTGTTCGTCTTCTTCGGCCTCGTCGCCACCGCCGGCACCGCGTATGTCTCGAGCGCCCGC
>DAHUZG010000065.1 GCA_027306715.1 Acidimicrobiaceae bacterium | reverse complement strand
CGCCCGTGCCGACGAGATCGTCGACGAGGTCTACACCCGGCGGCCGGGACCGCTCCACGAGGCTGCGGGGCTGAGCGTGTGGGCTCACCTGCGAAAGCTCGCCGCAGACGGGCTTGCCGCCGGGGATGACGCCGACGACCGTCGGACGCGCTGGCGATCCCTCGGCGGCTGAGCGGCGGCCCGGCGCTCGGGGCGGGCGCCGAGAAGCGCTAGACGCCGACCGCCCGCCCCGGCGCCGGCGCCGGGGCCGCCAGGGATGCCTCGAGCATCGCCACCAGCCGTGCGCCGCAGCCGTGCACGGCCGGAGGGGGCGGGGGCAGTGCGACGACGCGCGCCGCGAGGTCGGCGAACACCTTCGCGAGCGGGCCCGAGGGCTCGAGGGCGACCGGGTGTCCGGCGTCGCCGGCCGCGGCGATGTCGGGATGCAGCGGCACAGCGGCGAGCAAGGGGGCGCCGATCTCGGCCGCCAGACGCTCGCCGCCGCCGCTGCCGAAGAGATCGTGGCGAATGCCGTGCTCGCAGAAGAACCCCGACATCGACTCGATCACGCCGACCACCCGCAGGTGGCTCCGCCGTGCCATGTCGGCGGCACGCCCGGCGACCTTCTGGGCCGCCAGGGCGGGAGTCGTGACGACGAGCAGCTCGGCGCGCGGAAGCATCCGTGCCAGCCCCATCGAGACGTCGCCCGTGCCCGGCGGGAGGTCGACGACGAGGTAGTCGAGCTCGCCCCAGGTGACGTCCTCGAGGAAGTGCTGCAGGGCGCGGTTGAGCATCAGCCCGCGCCACATGATCGCCTCGTCCTCGCTCGAGAGGAAGCCCATCGACACCACCCGCAGCAGGCCCTTGCCGGCCCGCAGCTCGAGCGGCACGATGCGGCCCTGGCGCGCCTCGAGCGGGGCGTCGAGGCCGAGCATCCGTGGCACCGAGAAGCCCCAGATGTCGGCGTCGAGCAGGCCGACGGTGCAGCCGCCGGCGGCGAGGGCGGCAGCGAGGTTGACCGCTATCGAGCTCTTGCCGACCCCGCCCTTGCCCGACCCGACGGCGAGCACGCGGGCCCGCTCGGGGATGTCGGTCGGGATCGGCCGCTGGGCGGCGCGCCGGGCACGGTCCATCAGCCGCGCCCGCTCGCCGGGGTCCATCAGGCCCGTCGTCACCTCGACGTGGCGCACCCCCGGCAGCGCGGCCACGGCGCCCTCCACCGACCCACGCAGCTCCCGGCGCAACGGGCAGGCAGCGCTCGTGAGCGCCACCTCCACCTCCACGTCGCCGCCCGAGCAGGTGACGGAGCGGACCATGCCGAGATCGACGATGTCGTCGCCGAGCTCGGGGTCGAGGACCGAGCGCAGCGCTGTGCGCACCGCCTCGGCCGTCGCGACGTCACCCGCTGCGACGTCACCCGGCTCGTGCTCGTCCATCGCCCCTGCATCGTACCGGCAGCCCGGCCCGGCGCCTTCCCCCCGGGGCGGCCCGAGGCGGCCACGGGGACGAGGCGCGCCGGCGCGCCGGAGGGCGCGGGTAAGATTCTTCCTCAACGCGAACGACAAAGGAGCAGCCAGGTGGCTCTCGCGACGACGACTGTGAAGATCGGCCGCCGGCCCGGCCCGGTGACGCTCACCGACCGCGCCGCTGAGAAGGTGGCCCAGCTTCTTGCCGAGGAGGAGGGGGCCGACCAGCTCGTGCTCCGTGTCGCGGTCCGCCCCGGAGGCTGCTCGGGATACAGCTACGACATGTTCTTTGACTCCGAGCTCGCCGACGACGATGTCGTCCGCAGCTTCGGCGACGTGCGCGTGGCGGTCGACGCCGACAGCGCGGCGCTGATCCAGGGCGCCTCCCTCGACTACAAGGACGGCCTGCAGGGCGCCGGGTTCCACATCACGAACCCGAACGCCACCCGCACCTGCGGCTGCGGCTCGTCGTTCAGCTGACCGCCCTCGGTCCTGGCCGCCCGGGCGCGAGCCCGGCGTGAGCGGGTCGGCCCCGCTCGGCCCGTACCGCACTGCCGTGCGGGCCGGGGGCTTTGTCGTCTGCTCGGGCCAGCTCGGGCTTTGCTCCGGCGAGCTCGTCGACGGCGGCGTCGCCGCCCAGACCCGTCAGGCGATCGCCAACCTCGCTGCTGCGCTCACCGGCGAGGGACTGGGACTGGCCGACGTCTGCAAGACGACGGTCTTCCTCGCCGACATCGCCGATTACGACGAGATGAACGCCGCCTACGTCGAGGCTTTCGGCGAGCACCGGCCTGCCCGCAGCGCCGTCGGCGTCGCCGGGCTTCCCCGCGGGGCGGCGGTCGAGATCGAAGCCTGGGCAGTGGCAACCGGGGGTTGAGGCCGCCGGCCCGGGGTGACCGGCCCGGGGCGACCGGCCTATTGTGACCGGCGCGTGGCGCGCCGACCTGAGCACCCTGTGATCGACTGCGGCGCCGCGCCGCGCCGTGGCGTCCTGAGCGTTCTCGTGCTCGCCGCCGTCGCTGCCGGCGCAGCGGCCTGCGGCGGCGGCTCGACGACGCCGCCGACCTCGGCGCCGACCTCGACGCTGCCCCCGCTGCCGCCCGCGGTGTACGCCTACGTGACGATGATCGGCGCCGCCGGCTCGCAGGGACAGGGCGACAGCGTCACCCCGGTCGACCTCGGTCCCGGAGCGACGGGCGGCACGGGACCGGGCCGCGCGATCACGGTGGGGACGTTCCCGGCCGCGATCGCCGTCAACCCCTCGCACACCACCGCCTACGTGGCCGACTTCGCCACCGGCGACGTCACCCCGATCGACCTCGCCACGGGCAAGGCGCTCAAGCCGATCGCCGCAGGCGACGGGCCCGCCGGGATCGCCATCACGCCCGACGGCAAGACCGCCTACGTCGCCGATGCCGGCACATCGACCCTGGCCGACACCGTCACCCCGATCGACCTCGCCACGGGAAAGGCCGGCAAGCCGATCACCGTCGGCGAGGGACCGGAGGCGATCGCCATCACCCCTGACGGCACCCGGGCCTACGTCGCCGACACCGGGGCCGTCGTCGCCGGCCAGAGCGGCGCCATCGGCGACACCGTCACCCCGATCGACCTCGCCACCGGAACGGTGGGCAAGCCGATCACGGTCGGCAATGCCCCCGAGGCGATCGTCGCCGCCGGCGACTCGACGGTGTACGTCGCCGACAGCAACTCCGAGAGCGTCTCGCCGATCGACGTCGCCACCAACACCGCCGGCGCCGCCATCGCGCTCCCCGGCCCGCCCGTCGCCCTGGCGCTGAGCAGTGACGGCTCGACGGTGTGGGCGGCGCTCGGGTTGGCAAAGGCGGGCGACGTCGTGCCGATCTCGACGACGGCGAACACCGCCGGCGCGCCGGTCGCCGTCGACAAGGCACCGACCTCGATCGCCATCTCGGGCAACATCGCCGTCGTCGCCTGCTACGGCTCCAACGACCTCGTCCGAGTCGACCTCAGCACCGGCAAGCGCCTTCCGGGCTCTGACGCCCTGCCGGGCGGCCCCTATGCCGTCGCCCTGGCGACGCGCCGAGGGGCCTCGGGGACCTTCGGCGCTTCGGGAGCCTCCGGAGGAAGTGGCGGCACCGGATCCTCCGGCACCCCCACCCCGACGACGGCGCCGAAGTCGCGCTCGCGCTCGCGCTCGCGCTCGGGCTAGGGAGCCCACCGGACGCGGCCGAAGCGGTAGCCGACGCTGCGCACCGTCTCGATGAGGTTGGCGTGCTCCTCGCCGAGCTTGGCCCGCAGCCGGCGCACGTGGACGTCGACGGTCCGCGCCCCGCCGAAGTACTCGTAGCCCCACACCCGTGAGAGCAGCACCTCCCGGGTGAAGACCTTGCCCGGGTGGGCGGCGAGGAAGCGGAGCAGCTCGTACTCCATGAAGGTGAGGTCGAGCGGCCGGCCGGCGACGACCGCCTGGTAGGTCTCGAGGTTGAGCGCCAGAGGCCCGTAGGTGATGACGTCGCGGTGCTTGCCCCGCCCGGTTCGCGCCAGCAGGTGGCTGAGCCGCGCCTCGAGCTCGTCGCCGAGCGAGCCGACGAGCACGAAGTCGTCGAACAGCTCGTCGTGGCCCTCGAGGGTGCCGAGCTGGCCGGCCTCGACGACGAGCAGCAGAGGCGTGAGCGGCGACTCGGCCCCGCGCAGGGCCCGACAGAGCGCCAAGGCCGCTTCCGGATCCTCTGCGGCGGAGACGACCCCCCCGGAGAACCCCGCCTCGGGCTCGGCGTCGCGAGCCCTGTCAGCCCCGCTCACGGCCTGGTAGGGGTAGCCCGCCTCGGCGAGGCACTTGGCGAGCGCCGCGGGAGCGGGGTCGGGAAAGCACAGCAGCGGCTCGCGCACCGCCGGAGACCGCCCCTCGCCGCCGGCGCCCGTCGCTTCGCCGGCCCCGTCGGCGGTCGTCGCGCTCACAGCGTCGGGAGGTAGCGCCCGAGCTCGTAGGGCGTGACCTGGCGGTTGTACTCGTCCCACTCCGAGCGCTTGTTCCGCAGGAACCACTCGAAGACGTGCTCGCCGAGAGTCGTGGCGACGATCTCGGAGCGCTCCATCACCTTGAGGGCCTCGTCGAGCGTCCTCGGAAGGGGCCTGATGCCGGCGGCGGCAAGCTCGGCCTCGCTGAGCAGGAACAGGTTGTGCGCCGCCTCGGGGGGCAGCTCGTACCCCTTCTCGATGCCGCGCAGCCCGGCGGCGAGGACGACGGCGAAGCACAGGTAGGGGTTGCAGGCCGGGTCGGGAGCCCGGTACTCGACACGCGTCGACTCCGTCTTGCCGCGCTTGACGACCGGCAGCCGGACGAGCGTCGAGCGGTTGTTGTGCGCCCAGGAGACGTTGACGGGCGCCTCGTAGCCGGCGACAAGGCGCTTGTAGGAGTTCACCCACTGATTGGTGACCGCGGTGATCTCTGGGGCGTGCTCGAGCAGCCCGGCGATGAACTGGCGGGCGACCTTGGAGAGGCCACGCTCGTCGTCGGGGTCGTAGAAGGCGTTGCGCCCGTCGGCGAAGAGCGAGAAGTGGGTGTGCATGCCCGAGCCCTGCTCACCGGCGAGCGGCTTCGGCATGAAGGTGGCGAGCACCCCCCGTTCCTGGGCGATCTCCTTGACGACGAGGCGGACGGTCATCACCGTGTCGGCCATCGTCAGCGCGTCGGTATATCGCAGGTCGATCTCGTGCTGGCCCGGCGCGTCCTCGTGCTGGGCGTACTCGACGGGGATACCCATGTCCTCGAGGGTGAGCACCGTCTTCTTCCGCAGGTCGGTGGCAAGGTCGGCGACGGTCAGCTCGAAGTACGAGCCCCGGTCGATCGGTCTCGGCGGCTCGGGCCGCCAGCCGCCGCTCATCGCGTGGTCGTCCTCGGCGAAGTAGAAGAACTCGAGCTCGGGCGAGGCGTAGAAGGTGAAGCCGCGGGAGTAGGCCTGCTCGAGGGCGCGGCGCAGGACGTGGCGCGGGTCACCCTCGAAGGCCGAGCCGTCGATGTTGAGCACGTCGCAGAAGACCCGCGCCAGCGTCGAGCCGCCGGCGCGGAAGGGAAGGATCTGGAACGTCGTCGGGTCCGGACGGGCGATCACGTCGCTCTCCTGGACACGAGAGAAGCCGTCGATCGCCGAGCCGTCGAAGGTCATCCCCTCGTCGAGAGCGTTCTCGAGCTCGGCGGGCGTGATCGAGACCGTCTTCGGCGTGCCGAGGACGTCGGTGAACCACAGCTGGACGAAGCGAACGCCGCGCTCCTCGACCTGGCGAAGCACGTAGTCACGCTGTGACTGCATCTCGTCCTCCTCGGGCCGGCCGCCAGCCGGCCGCGCCCTCGAGCCGGGCCGGGAGCAGTTTCGCAGCTCAGCGCGCCGTCGGCCATCCGGGCAGGAACCACTGCCGGTACGATGGCCGGGTGGGCCGCATCAGGGTCGCGCTCTGCCAGCTCGACGCCGTGGTCGGCGACCTCGACGGCAACGTCGAGCGGGTGCTCGACGCCCTCGGCGAGGCCGAGCTCGCCGGTGCCGAGCTGGCGATCTTCCCCGAGCTCGTCCTCACCGGCTACCCGCCCGAGGACCTCCTCCTCTTGCCGGCCTTCGTCGCCGCCTCCGGCCAGGCACTGCAGCGCGTCGCCGAGGCGACCAGGCGTTGCGCGGCGGTCGTCGGGTTCGTCGACGGTGACGTCGACCTGCACAACGCGGCGGCGGTCTGTGCCGGCGGCAAGCTGCACGGCGTCTGGCACAAGCAGCTGCTGCCGAATTACGGGGTGTTCGACGAGCAGCGCTGGTTCGCCCCCGGAACGGGCGAATTCGCGCTGTACCTCGTCGCCGGCGTCCGGGTGGGTGTGACGATCTGCGAGGACGCCTGGGCTCCCGCCGGGCCGGTGCTGCGCCAGGGCCTCGCCGGCGCCGAGCTCGTGGTCTCGATCAACGGCTCGCCGTACCGCGCCGGGGTGCTCGCCGAGCGCGAGCGGATGCTCGCCACCCGCGCCGCCGACGCCTCGTGCTCGCTCGCCTATGTCAACCTCGTCGGCGGCCAGGACGAGCTCGTCTTTGACGGAGCCTCGATGTGCTTCGACGCCGACGGCGAGCTCGTCGCCTCGGCACCGCAGTTCGAGGAGGCCGTCGTCGTCTGCGACCTTCAGGTGCGCCCGGCCTATCGCAAGCGGCTGCTCGCCCCGCGCGGGCTGCACCCGCCGCCGGACGCTCTCGGCTCTGCCGGGCCGGCGCGGTCCGGGCCGGAGCCGGCGGCCCCGCCGTCCGGTGCCGCCGGGCAGACCGACGAGGTGCCGGTCGTCGACTCTTTCGTCGGCGAGCGGGCGCCGGCGCCGCCGCGACGGGCAGCCCGCCTCGCGCCCGACGAGGAGGTCTACGCCGCGCTCGTGCTGGCGACGCGTGACTATGTCGAGAAGAACGGCTTCGCCGACGTCGTCGTCGGGCTCTCGGGCGGCGTCGACTCCGCCCTCGTGGCGACGATCGCCGCCGACGCCCTCGGCGCCGGGCGCGTCCACACCGTGGCGATGCCGTCACGCTTCTCCTCACCCGGGTCGCTCGCCGACGCCGCCTCGGTCGCCGCCAACCTCGGCGTCGACCATCGCCTGGTGCCGATCGAGCCGGTCCACGCCGCCTTGCTCGAGCTGCTGGCACCGAGCTTCGCGGGCGGCGAGCCTGGTCTTGCCGAGGAGAATCTGCAGGCGCGCGTGCGCGGGACGCTGCTCATGGCGCTCTCGAACAAGCTCGGCTGGCTCGTGCTCACCACCGGCAACAAGAGCGAGATGGCCGTCGGCTACGCGACGCTCTACGGCGACATGGCCGGGGGCTTCGCCGTCATCAAGGACGTGCCGAAGACTCTCGTCTACCGCCTCTGCCAGCTGCGCAACGCCCGTGCGGGGTTCGACCTGGTCCCGTTCCCGGTGCTCGACAAGCCGCCCTCGGCGGAGCTTCGTCCCGGCCAGCGCGACGACGACACCCTCCCGCCCTACGACCAGCTCGACCCTATCCTCGAGGGGTACGTCGAGCGCGATCTCACCGTCGCCGAGCTCGTCGCCCGAGGGCACGACGAACCCACGGTGCGCCAGGTCATCGATCTCGTCGATCGCGCCGAGTACAAGCGCCGGCAGGCACCACCCGGACCTCGGGTGACCTCTCGTGGCTTCGGCAAGGACCGGCGGATGCCGATCACCAACCGCTTCCGCCAGGCGGATCTGCGGTGACCGGTGCCGCTCAGGCCGTTGCCGCTCAGGCCGGTATCGTCGAGTCGGCCCGGCTGACCGGCGGGCTCTGCTACGCCGAGCTCAGCCTGCACCAGCTCCTCGGCAGCCTCGCCCCACGCGCCGAGGACCCGGGCGATGCCTCCTTCCTTGCCGCCGCGGCCCGCTCGCATGCCTGGCGGGGTCGCCAACTGGCAGCGCTGCTACCGGTCTCGGCCGGGCTGCCCGCAGCGGCGGAGCTCACGGCGAGCCCGTCTTCTGGCTTCGATACCGCCCTCGGCCTGCTCGCGACCGCAGCCGGCTCGCCCGGGAACGCCGCTCTCGTGCGCCGGGCCGTCCTCGAGGCGGTCTACCCGGCACTCGCCGACGCGTACGAGTCCCGCCTGCGCGACGCCTCGCCGGCGGCGGACGCGCCGCTCTCCCGGGTCATCGTGCGGGTGCTCGCCGACCTCGTTGCGGTGCGGCGCGAGGCTGCGCTGGGGCGCGAGGTTGCGGCACTGCTGCCCGGCGACCTGCCGGCCGCCGTCGCCACGGCGCTTGCCCGCGATCGGTCACCACTCGGCGTGGCTGTAGCGGCCGGCGGCCCCAGGAGCTGACCACCTCCGGTGGTCAGCTGCCTGCTGCGAGATGACGATCGCGCTGCGGGACCGGCACCTTGCCTCGTGCTCGATAGGGGCACTTGACGCCGTCGGTACACTGGGCGAGGAACGGACGGGCCGTCCCGACAAGTGGGGCGCGTGGGCTGCCGCAGCACGGAATTCGAGGCAAGGGCGGCAGCGCCCGGGCACGAGCTACGGGTTCGGCGGCGCCTGGCTGAGCGAGTAGGTACGGAGGCTCATGGGCGTGGCGAAAGAGCGGGTCGAACGGGATGAGGAAGATCTCGTCCGGCTCTATCTCACCGACATCGGTCAATACCCACTCCTCACCAAGGACGACGAGGTCCGTCTCGCTCAGGCCATAGAAGGCCGCAGCCAGGCCGAGGAGGAGCTCTCTTCAGCCGGCAAGGAGCTCACGCCCGCCCGCCGGCGTGAGCTCAGGCGGATGATCCGTCAAGGCGAGGACGCGCAGCGCACATTTGTGCAGTCGAATCTCCGACTGGTCGTTTCCATAGCGAAGAAGTATCAGGCTTCGGGGCTTCCTTTGCTGGATCTGATCCAGGAAGGGAACCTCGGTTTGATGCACGCGGTCGAGAAATTCGATTGGCGCAAGGGGTTCAAGTTCTCCACCTACGCCACCTGGTGGATCCGCCAGGCGATCACCCGTGGCATCGCCAATACGGGGCGGACGATCCGGCTGCCCGTGCACGCCGGCGACACCCTGGCCCGCGTCCAGAAGGCACAGGCCCGCCTGGAGCTCAAGCTCGGTCGCCCGGCGACGCTCACCGAGCTCGGGGCCGAGGTCGAGCTGCCGGAGGACAAGCTGATCGAGGCGCTGCGCTTCCGGGCCGAGCCGCTGTCGCTCTCCGAGCCGCTGCGCGAGGACGGCGACGCAGAGCTCGGGGACGTGGTCGAGGACCGCTCAGCCGAGTCGCCGTTCGAGATGGCGGCTACCGCCCTCCTCCCCGTCGAGATCAACCGCCTGCTGGCACCGCTCGACGAGCGCGAGCGTGAGATCCTGAGGCTGCGCTTCGGTCTCGACCGCGGTGAGCCGCGCACCCTCGAGGAGGTCGGCGAGTACTTCAGCCTGACCCGTGAGCGCATCCGCCAGATCGAGGCGAGGGCAATGTCCAAGCTCCGGCACCCCTCGAGCGACACCGGCGCCCGCGACCTGCTCACGGTCTGAGTCGACCCCGGCCTGAGCTCTCCCGGCCCGAGCCGGGCGCCAGGCGCCGAGCTGACCCGGGCGAGGGGAGTAGCATCCTCGCCATGTTGAAGAAGCTGCTGATCCTGGCCGTGCTGATCGCGCTCGGCGCCGTGGCCGCCCGCCGCCTGCGCGGCTGAGCGCGCCGCCACTCAGCTCCTGACCGTCGCTCGGGCCCTCAGCTCGCGGCGCGCCCGGTGCCCCCCACCGAGGCGGCTGCCGAGCCACCAGCCGAGCGCCAGCGCCGCGCCGCCGCTCACGACGGCCCCCATGCTGAAGGCGACCGCCGGCCGGTCGGTCGAGGCGCGTACCCGGTCGCGTACCCGATCCCACAGCCGCACGGGACGGACGAACTGGAGGATCTGCCACTCGCGCTCGCGGGCGATCTTCTGCAGCACCCGGTCGGGGTTGACGGCGACCGGGCGGCCGACGGCCTCGAGCATCGGCAGGTCGGTGTAGGAATCGCTGTAGGCGAACGAGGCCTGCAGGTCGATGCCGTGCTCGGCGGCGAGGGCGTGCATCGCCTCGGCCTTGTAGGGGCCGTAAGCGTAGAACGCCATCGCGCCGGTGTAGCGGCCGAGGTCGTCGATCCCCGCCCGTGAGGCGATCGTCAGGTCGGCCCCGAGATGGCGGCCGAGGGGGATGACGATCTCCTCCGGCGAGGCCGAGACGATGACGACGATCCGCCCGGCGGCGCGGTGCTCCTCGATGAGGTCGAGAGCCTCGGCGTAGATGATCGGCTCGACCACCTCCTCGAGCGCCTCCTCGACGATCTCCCGCAGCTGCTGCTGGTCCCAGCCGACCGTGAGCCGCAGCACCGACTCGCGGATGCGCGCCAGGCGGGCCTCGTTGGCGCCGAGGTGGAGGTAGACGAGCTGGCCGAGCAGCACCCGCAGCAGCGACCGCCTCGTCAGCAGGCCCTCGGCGTAAAGAGGGCTGCGGAACGCCGCCATCGCCGCCCGGGCGATGACGGTCTTGTCGAGGTCGAAGAACGCCGCCTGCCGGCGCCCCGTGGCGGGCGCGCTCACGGGTCGGTGACGAACAGCCCCCGCACCTCGTCCTCGCAGTCGGCCGTGACGAGGAGGAGCACCTCGTCCCCGGCGACGAGGGTGGTGTCCCCGTGCGGGACGACGACGCCCTCGTCGCGCACGACAGCGACCACCGTCGCCCCGCGCGGCACTCCGATGTCGGCGATGGCGACGCCGATCGCCGGCGAGCTCTCGGCGAGGGTGACCTCGACGAGGCGGGTGTTGCCGCCGGCGAACTGGAGAAGGCTGACAAGGGAGCCGACCGAGACCGCCTCCTCGACCAGCGCCGAGAGCAGGTGCGGAGTGGAGACGGCGATGTCGACGCCCCACGTCTCGTTGAACAGCCAGTGGTTCTTCGGGTGGTTCACCCGGGCGATCACCCTCGGCACGGCGAACTCCTGCTTGGCGAGCAGCGAGATGACGAGGTTGTCCTCGTCGTCGCCGGTGGCGGCGACGACGACGTCGGCCTCCTCGAGGCCGGCCCGGCTGAGGCTGTCGACCTCGCAGGCGTCGGCGGCGAGCAGCGTCACCTTGGAGTCGCTCGGCTGGCGCTCCATCGTCTCCGGCCGCTTCTCGACGAGGAGCACGTCGTGGCCGCTCCGGGCGAGGTCGTCGGCGAGGAAGCTACCGACGGCCCCCGCTCCGGCGACGATGACCCTCATCGAGCCCGCCGAGAGGAGCGCGGGGCGGAGGTGCCGCTCATCCTCACGCGCTCACGCCGGCAAGCACCTCGTCGAGGCGCGAGCGGGAGGCGAAATTGACGGCGACGAACAGGAGGTCACCTTCCTGGCCGACGAGGTTGCCAGGGCCGAGCTGCGGCTTGCCGGCGCGGCTGACGGCGACGATCCGGCCACCGGTCTCGGCTTCGAGGGCGCTCAGCCGCCGCCCGCACCACGAGCGCGGCACGGCCCGCTCGACGAGCTGGATGACGCCGCTCGGGTCGCTCCACTCCGCAGCGCTGCGCTCGGGGAACAGCTTCCGCAGCACCTGCTGGGTGGTCCAGGTCACCGTCGCCACGGTCGGGATGCCGAGGCGCTGGTAGATCTCGGCCCGGCGGGGGTCGTAGATGCGGGCCACGACGTGCGGGACCTCGAAGGTCTCGCGGGCGATGCGCGCCGCCAGGATGTTCGAGTTGTCCCCGTTCGTCACCGCCGCGAGCGCCCTCGCTCCGGAAGCGCCGGCGCGCTCGAGCACGTCGCGGTCGAAGCACGCGCCGACGACGTTGAGCCCGCCCCAGTCGGGCGGCAACCTGCGGAAGGCCTCCGGGTTCTTGTCGATGACCGACACGCTGTGCCCGTCGCCGACGAGCTCGAGCGCCAGCCCCGAGCCGACCCGGCCACAGCCGACGACGATGACGTGCACGGCCCACTATCGAACACGCCGGAGCGGGCGCGCACAACTCATGGGGCGTGCGGCCGGCGCTGCCGCGCCCGCCGGCGGGAGCCGGGCGTGTTCGCCAGCAGGCGTCGATGAGGGCAGACTCTGCGCCATGAGCTCCTCGAAGGCGCCTCTCCGGCCGGCGCGCATCGAGCTCCCCGAGTCGCTCACCTACCGGCTGAAGCGCGTCCTGCTCGGACCGCCGCTCGTCACCGAGCGCCTCGCGGACGAGCGCCTGTCGAACCCGATCGCCCTCGGCGTGCTCGCCCCGGACATGATCTCCTCGACGGCCTACGGGTCCGAGGAGATGCTCACCATCCTCATCCCGGCGCTGGGCGTGCTCGCGTACAGCCTGCTCCTGCCGATCACCTTCGCCGTGCTCGGCGTGCTCGTCTTCGTCACGCTCTCGTACCGCGAGGTCGTCACCGTCTACACCAGAGCGGGCGGCGCCTACGTCGTAGCCCGGGAGAACTTCGGGCCCCGCATCGCCCAGATCGGCGCCGTGGCGCTCATCATCGACTACATCGTCACCGTCGCCGTGCAGACTGCGGCCGGCACCGACGCCGTCACCTCGGCATTCCCGGAGCTCAAGTACTACACGGTCCCGATCACGGTCGGGATCATCGTGCTGTTGACCTACGGCAACCTGCGCGGGATCCGCGAGGCCGGCAAGACCTTCGCCCTCCCGATGTACCTCTTCGTCGCCTCGGTCGGCGTCGTGGTGGTGACCGGCGTGGTCGAGTCGCTGCTCGGCCAGCTGCACCAGCACCCGATCGACATCCCGCACGCGCTGCATCTCGCCGGCCCGGCGCCGGCGCCGAACGGAGTGCTGCTCGGCGCCAGCCTGTTCGTCGTGCTGAAGGCCTTCGCCAATGGCGGCTCGTCGCTGACGGGCCTCGAGGCGATCTCGAACGGCGTCGCCACCTTCCGCCCGCCGGAAGGGATCAATGCGCGGCGCACGCTCGTGATCATGTCGAGCATCCTCGGCTCGCTCGTTCTCGGCGTCTCCTACCTCGCCTGGAAGACCCACGCCGTCCCCTTCGAGCTCGGCAGCCCGACAGTCCTCTCCCAGGAGACCCGCTTCGTCTTCGGCTCGAGCATCGTCGCCAGGGTCGGCTTCTACGCCGTGCAGTTCTCGACCATGCTCATCCTCTGGACAGGTGCCAACACGAGCTTCAACGGCTTCCCGAACCTTGCCAGCTTCATCGCCGGAGACGCCTTCCTGCCGCGGTCGCTCCTGCGCAGGGGGCACCGTCTCGTCTTCTCCAACGGCATCCTCGTGCTCGCCGCCGTCGCCACCGTCCTCGTGCTCGTCACCGGCGCCAACCTCGACTCTCTCGTCGCGGTCTACGCCATCGGGGTCTTCACCGGCTTCACCCTGGCCGGTGCCGGGATGGTCCGGTTCCACCTCCGCCACCGCACGCCCGGCTGGCGGCGCCGGCTGGCGACCAACGGCTTCGCCTCGGCGCTCTCGGGCATCGTCGTCGTCATCTTCGCCGTGACGAAGTTCACCCAGGGCGCCTGGGTGGTGGTCGTCGTCGCCCCGATCCTCGTGGCCGTGCTGATCCGGCTGCACCACGTCTACACCGTCGAGCGCGCCGAGCTCGAGCGCAACGCGCCGCGGGCCGCCGAGGCGCCGGTGCTGCGCCGCCACGTCGTGTTCGTCCTCGTCGATCGCCTCGACCTCGCCGCCGACCGTGCGCTCCAGTACGCCCGAACGGTGAGCCACCAGCTGCGAGCGGTCCACTTCGTGCTCGACACCGCCGCCGCCCACGAGCTGCAGGCGCAGTGGCTCGCCCTCGGTCTCTCCGGCGTCACCCTCGAGCTCGTCGAGTGCCCCGATCGGCGACTCGGGCGGGCGATCCTCGAGCTCGTCGCCGACGCCGCCAGCGACGGGCAGACCGAGGTGAGCGTCTTCCTTCCCCGCGCCGTCGTCGAGGGGCCGTTCCGTCGCGTCCTTCACGGCCGCACCTCCGAGCGCCTCGCGGCGCTCATCAGCCAGGTGCCGAACGCGACGGCGACGATCGTTCCCTTCGTCGTCGCCCGGCGGCGGGTCGTGCTCGCGCGTCACGACGGCGCCGAGAAGGCCGTGAGCAGCTCCGGCGCCTCTGACGACGGCTCGCCGCCCGAGGGGGAGCAGCGGGCGGTGAGCTTCACGCCGTCCGGTGAGCTCGGCTTTCCTCCTCCGCGGGGGACGGTGCCGATCGCCGGCGTCCGGGCGCGCCAGCGCTCCCGCGTCGCCGGCCGCGTGCGCTCGGTCCGCGTCCAGCCCCGCGCCGGCATCTCGAGCCTCGAGTGCACCCTCGTCGACGAGTCGGGCCAGCTGCTTCTCGTCTTCCTCGGCCGGCGCGTCGTGCCCGGCATCGAGCCCGGGGCGCGCCTCGTGGCCGAGGGGATGGTCGGCGAGCGCAACCGCCGTCCGGCGATGCTCGACCCGAGCTACCAGATCCTCGCCGGCCCCGAGCCCGACGCCGCGCCGAGCTGAGCGCGGCGCCGGGCCGGCGCCGATGCGTCGCTCGGGCTGCGGCGGTGGGTAACCTGCCAGCGCCCGAGGGAACGAGGAAATGCCCAAACCGCTCGTCATCGTCGAATCGCCCGCCAAGGCGAAGACCATCGCCCGCTTCCTCGGCGATGACTACCTCGTGGAGTCCTCCATCGGCCACGTGCGCGACCTGCCGCGCTCGGCGGCCGAGGTGCCGGCTGCCTACAAGGGCGAGTCCTGGGCGAGCCTCGGCGTCGACGTCGACAACGACTTCAAGCCGCTCTACGTGATCTCGGCCGAGAAGCGCGACCAGGTGCGGAAGCTGAAGTCGCTCGTCGCCGGCGCCAGCGAGCTCTACCTCGCCACCGACGAGGACCGCGAGGGCGAGTCGATCGCCTGGCACCTGCTCGAGGTCCTCGACCCGCGGGTGCCGGTCCGGCGGATGGTCTTCCACGAGATCACCCGGCCGGCGATCGAGCACGCCATCGCCAACCCGCGCGACCTCGACCGGCGCCTCGTCGACGCCCAGGAGGCGCGGCGCATCCTCGACCGCCTCTACGGCTACGAGCTCTCGCCGGTGTTCTGGAAGAAGGTGATGCCGCGGCTGTCGGCCGGGCGGGTGCAGTCGGTGGCGACGCGCATCGTCGTCGAGCGCGAGCGCGAGCGGATGGCCTTCTGCTCGGCGAGCTGGTGGAGCCTGGCGGCGCGGCTGGCGACAGAGCGAGACGAGACGTTCTCCGCCGGTCTCGCCAGCGTCGCCGGGCGCCCCGTCGCCGACGGCGGCGCCTTCAGCTCCCGCGGCGAGCTCGTCGACCCGGCCGCGGTCGTGCTGCTCGACGAGACCGGCGCCAACGGGCTCGCCGCCGCCCTCGGCAGCGCGTCGTTCCGGGTCGAGTCGGTCGAGGAGAAGCCGTACCGGCGGTCGCCGGCGGCGCCGTTCATCACGTCGACGATCCAGCAGGAGGCCGCTCGGAAGCTGCGCTTCTCGGCCCAACGGACGATGCAGGTCGCGCAGCGCCTCTACGAGCAGGGTTACATCACCTACATGCGGACCGACTCGACAACGCTCTCGAGCCAGGCGCTCGAGGCGGCGAGGGAGCAGGCGCGCGCGCTGTACGGGCCCGATTGCGTTCCACAGCGCCCGCGTACCTACGACCGGCGGGTGCGCAACGCCCAGGAGGCGCACGAGGCGATCCGGCCGGCCGGCGACCGCTTCCGCACACCGAGCCAGCTCGCCGGCGAGCTCCGCGGCGACGAGGCTCGCCTCTACGAGCTCGTCTGGCAGCGCACCGTCGCCTCGCAGATGATCGACGCCACCGGTGTCACCGCTCGGGTGCGCGTCGCCGCCGAGACGACGAGCGAGAGCCCGGTCGCCCCCGCCGGCACGCCGGTCGTCCTCACCGCCTCGGGCACCGTCGTCACCTCGCCCGGGTTCCTGCGCGTCTACCGGGAGGACGACGACCGCGAGGACGACGAGCGCGGCGAGAGCGACGCCCGCCTGCCGCCGCTCGCCGCTGGCGACGAGCTGGCGCTGGGCAGCCTCGAGACCGAGCCGCACGCCACCAAGCCGCCGCCCCGGTTCACCGAGGCCTCGCTCGTCAAGCGCCTCGAGGAGCTCGGCGTCGGGAGGCCGTCGACCTACGCCTCGATCCTGCAGACGATCCAGGACCGCGGCTACGTCTTCAAGCGCGCCAGCGCCCTTGTCCCGTCGTTCACCGCTTTTGCGGTCGTCAACCTGCTCGAGCGCCACTTCCCGTCCCTCGTCGACTACGGCTTCACAGCGAGCATGGAGGACGACCTCGACGAGATCGCCTCCGGCGGCGAGCAGGCCGTGCCGTGGCTCGAGCGCTTCTACTTCGGCGCCCCGAGCGCCGCCGCCCCGAGCCAGGGCCTGAAAGAGGCCGTCGCCGAGCACCTCGGCACGATCGACGCCCGCGAGGTCAACTCGATACCGATCGGCGCCGACGAGAACGGCGAGCTCGTCGTCGTGCGCGTCGGCCGCTACGGCCCCTACCTCCAGCGCGGCGACGACCGGGCCAGCATCCCCGAGGACATCGCCCCCGATGAGCTGAGCGTCGAGCGCTCCCTCGAGCTGCTCGCCGCACCCTCGAACGAACGGGTGCTCGGCGACGACCCGGAGACGGGGCTGCCGGTCCTCGCCCGCGCCGGCCGGTACGGTCCGTACGTCCAGCTCGGCGAGGGCGTCCCCGGCGGGGCCAAGCCGCGCACCGCCTCGCTGTTCAAGTCGATGACCCTCGACTCGCTGAGCCTCGAGCAGGCGCTCCCGCTGCTGCAGCTGCCGCGCGTCGTCGGTACCGACGAGGGGAGCGGCGAGGAGATCGTCGCCCGGAACGGGCGCTACGGGCCCTACCTGCAGAAGGGGAGCGACTCGCGCAGCCTCGAGAGCGAGGACCAGCTCCTCGAGATCGGGCTCGGCGACGCCCTTGCCCTCTTCGCCAAGCCGAAGGAGCGCCGTTTCGGGCGGGCAGCGGCCTCGCCGGGGCGCGAGCTCGGGCCGGACCCGGAGACGGGCTCGATGATCACCGTCCGTAGCGGCCGCTTCGGCCCCTACGTCAGCGACGGGACGACGAACGCGACGTTGCGCAGGGGGGACGACGCCGAGTCGATCACCCTCGAGCGCGCCGCCGAGATGCTTGCCGACAAGCGCGCCGCCGGGCCGCCGACCGGGCGCCGGCCCGGCGCCAAGAAGGTCGGCGCGGCCAAGAAGGCCGCGGCTACCAAGAAGGCTGCGGCTACTAAGAAGGCTGCGACGACCAAGAAGGCTGCGACGGCCAAGAAGGCCGCGGCTACGAGGAAGGCTGCGGCCAAGAAGGCCGGCGCGGCGAAGGCGGCCGGCGCCGGCGCCCCACCGACCGGGTCGCGAGACGGGGTGGCTCCGGCCGGCTCGGCGTGAGCACCCCGCGGCTCGAGCCGTGGCGTGGGCGCCTCATCGTCGTCGAGGGCGGGGAGGGCAGCGGCAAGACCACCCAGGCGGCGCTCCTGGCGCGCCGCCTCGGCGCGGAGCTCACCCGGGAGCCGGGCGGGACGCCGCTCGGCGAGCGCATCCGGGCGCTGCTGCTCGACCCCGAGCTGGCACCGGTCGCCCCCCGCGCCGAGCTGCTGCTCGCCGTCTCCTCCCGTGCCCAGCACGTGGCGCTCGTCGTCGAGCCGGCGCTGGCCGGGGGAGCCGATGTCGTCTGCGACCGATTCTCCGGCTCCACCCTCGCCTACCAGGGGTACGGCCGCCGGCTCCCCCTCGGCGAGGTCGCCGAGGCCTGCGCCATTGCCGCCGGCGGGCTGGCGGCAGACCTCAGCGTGCTGCGCGACGACGAGCCCGAGACGGCGGCGCGCCGCCGCCACGTACCGCCGGACCGGATCGAGTCCGAGGACGGCGGCTTCCACGAGAGGGTGAGGGACGGGTTCCGGGCTCTCGCCGCCGCCGATCCGGTGTCGTGGGCGGTGGTCGATGGCAACGGGACCCCCGACGAGGTGGAACGGCTCGTGCTTGCGGCGGTGACCGAGCGCCTCGGCGCGAGGGCGGCGCGATGAGCGAGGTGGCCGCCGGCAGGTTGCGCGCCGTGCCGCCGGTGCTCGCCGGCCTGTGCGGTCAGCCGCGGGCCCGGGCGCTGCTCGCCGCCAGCGTCTGTGCGCCGGTGCACGCTTATCTCTTTCTCGGCCCGGCGGGGACGGGCAAGCGGGAGGGGGCGCTTGCTTTTGCCGCGGCGCTCGTCTGTCCGGACGGGGGCTGCGGCGCCTGCCCGGCCTGCGCCGAGGCGCTCGCCGGGCGCCATCCCGACGTCGTCGTCGTCGAGCGCAGCTCGCACTCGATCCGTGTCGACGAGGCCCGCGCCGTCGCCGCCACCGCCCAGCGAGCCCCCCGTGCCGCGCGCTACCAGGTCGTCGTGCTCGTCGACTTCCACCTCGTCGAGGGGGCAGCTCCGGCGCTGCTCAAGACCATCGAGGAGCCGCCGGGCTCGACGGTGTTCGTCGTGCTCGCCGAGCGCGTGCCGCCACCGCTCGTGACGATCGCCAGCCGTTGCGTCGAGGTGCGATTCTCGCCGCTGTCGGTCGGCGATCTCACCGCTGCGCTCGTCGCCGACGGGGTGCCGCCCGAGCTCGCCGCGGGGGCGGCCGGCGTCTCGGCGGGCCGCCTCGACCGGGCGCGCCTGCTTGCCGCCGACCCCGGGGCGGCGGCGCGGCGGGGGCTGTGGGCGGACGCCCTCGACCGGCTCGACGGAACCGGCTCGACTGCTGTCCAGCTGGCCGCGCAACTGCTCGCGGCGTGCGACGAGGTCGTCGAGGTGGTGCGTGCCCGCCAGGTGGCGGAGCTGGCGGCGCTCGACGAGCAAGCCCGGCTGGCGGGCGAGCGGCGGGCCGTTCGGCCTCAGGCGCTCGAGGACCAGCACCGCCGCGAGCAGCGGAGGGCGCGCGCCGACGAGCTGCGTGCCGGGCTCGCGGCGCTCGCCGCCACCTGTCGCGACCGTGCCGTCGATCCCGCCGTCTCGTGGCGGCGCGCCGGCTGGTTGCTCGCCGCCGGGCGCTCGATCGACGAAGCGGCGTCGGTGCTCGTCCGCAACCCGAACGAGGCGCTACTGCTCCAGGCGCTGCTGACCGGGATCGACCGGTCGGCGCCCTGAGGCCGGACCGGTACGCTCCGGGCCCGGGAGCGCTCGAGGAGGCCAGCTCATGTCACGTTTCGTCGCCACCGATGCCGCCGGCGTCCAGCACCTGGGCGATCGTGACCGGGCCTGGCCGCTGCCCGGCCCGGACGGCGAGCCGGGTGCGGTAGCCAGCGTCCACGAGGGAGAGCACCCGCTCGTCCTGCTGGACGCTGACGAGCTGCTCGACCAGCTCGGCGAGCGGATATTCCTCGCCGAGGAGCTACCCGATGCCGGCGCGCCGGGTCAGGGGGTGCGTGCCGCCCGCCTCGTCGGCGAGCTCTCCTGGTCGCCCGAGGCGGCGGCGGAGCTCGCTCTCGACTGCGCCGAGCATGCCCGCTCCCGGGTGGAGGGCGACGACGGCGGTGGGCTGCGCCTGCCCGACGGGACCTCGCTCGCCGACGTCCTCGCCGACGCCCGCGCCTGTCTCGAGCGGGCAGAGGCCGCCGAGGAGGGTGAGCGCCACCTCGGCCTGCTGGCGCGGCTCTCGCTGGCCCGGCGGGTCGGGCGCGAGCAGGCCGGCGTCGCCGGCCTGGCGCTCGCCGCCACGGCGATCGACGGCGAGGACGACCTCGACGCCCTCGAGGACTTCGAATGGGCCGACCTCGCCGCCCTGTCGAGCGCGCTGCTCGCCTGCGCCGAGGTGCTGCGCCACGTCGCGCTGCCGCGCTACGTCGCGGCGCGCGAGCGGAGCTTCTCGCCCGGGGACGAGGCCGCGGCGCTCGGCACCGTGCTCG
>DAHUZG010000061.1 GCA_027306715.1 Acidimicrobiaceae bacterium | reverse complement strand
GACCTCGCCGTCGTGCTCGGAGCGGTCTGCGGCGACCTGGCGAGGCAGATGGCCCACGACGCCGAGGGCACGACGCGGGTGGCGACGATCACCGTTGCCGGCGCGGCGAGTGACGCCGACGCCCGCCTCGCGGCGCGACGGGTGGCCGAGAGCCTGCTCGTGAAGACGTCGCTGTTCGGCGCCGACCCCTACTGGGGCCGCGTCGTGAGCGAGCTCGGGGCTTCCGGTGCGGCGTTCGAGATGGATCGTGTGCGCATTGCCTACGGCGGGACCGTCGTCTGTGACGGCGGAGTCGGGATCGCGCACGACTCGGGTCTTGTCGCCGGGCACATGGCCGGGGGCGTCGTCGAGGTCTCCTGCGAGCTGGGCATCGGCACGGGCCGGTCCACGGTCACGACGACCGACCTCGGCCACGGCTACATCGACGAGAACATGCGCACGTCGTGAAGCTCCGCCGCGCCGAGCAGGCCGCCGTCGACCCGTCGGTGACCGTCGCCGTGCTGTCGGCGGCGATCCCCTACATCCGCCGCTTCTCCGGCAAGGTCGTCGTCGTGAAGTACGGCGGCAACGCCCTCGCCGGCACCGAGCCGGGCGGCGAGGGGGCCCTCGAGGAGGCGCTCGCCAGCTTCGCCTCCGACATCGTGCTGATGCACTCGGTCGGGGTGCTGCCGGTGGTCGTCCACGGCGGCGGCCCCCAGATCAGCGAGCTGATGGCGCGCCTCGGCAAGACCCCGGAGTTCCGGTCCGGGCTGCGGGTGACCGATGCCGAGACGCTCGACATCGCCCGGATGGTCCTAGTCGGGCGGGTCAACCGTGACATCGTCGGGGCGATCAATGTCTTCGCCCCGCTGGCGGTCGGCCTCACCGGTGAGGACGCCGGGCTGATCGCTGCATCGGCGAGCGACCCCGAGCTCGGGTTCGCCGGAGACGTCCGGCGCGTGCAGCCGGCGATCCTTCACCGGCTGCTCAACGAAGGCCTGGTGCCGGTGATCGCCACGATCGGCTCCGACGAGCACGGGCAGGCGTACAACATCAACGCCGACACCGTCGCCGGCGCCATCGCCGCCGCCCTCGCAGCCGAGAAGCTGATCTTCCTCACCGACGTCGACGGCATCCGGGCCGACCCGGCCGAGCAGCAGAGCACCCTCGCCCGGCTCGACGTCGACGCCCTCGACGAGCTGCTCGCCGGCGGCGCCGTCGAGGGCGGGATGATCCCGAAGGTGCGCGCCTGCAGCGACGCGCTGCGCAACGGTGTCGGCTCCGCCCACGTCCTCGACGGCCGCGTACCCCATGCGGCGCTGCTCGAGCTGTTCACCGACGAGGGGATCGGGACGATGATCACGAGGGGAAAAGAGGAGTCGAGTTGAGCACGACCTCGCCGCCAGCCAGCCATCTCATGCCGACGTACCGGCCGGCGCCGGTGACCTTCGTCCGCGGCGAGGGCGCCCGGCTCTACGACGACGAGGGTCGCGAGTACCTCGACCTGCTCTGCGGCATCGCCGTCACCTCGCTCGGGCATGCCCACCCGGCGGTGTCGAAGGCTGTCGCCTCCCAGGCGGCGAGATTGCTGCACGTCTC
>DAHUZG010000060.1 GCA_027306715.1 Acidimicrobiaceae bacterium | reverse complement strand
ACGGGCTGGCACGCCGCGGCGCCGGCGACCGAGGGGCTCGGGGCCGGCAGCCTGCCCGGCCACGGCGGGGCGCCGGCGCTGCTCACACCTGCCGGCAGCGGGTCGCCGAAGGGGACGAGGACGACACCGTCGCCGGGGCTGCGCCCGCCGGTGAGCACCGGCCGGAGAACTGCCTCGGTGCCGAGCATGCCCTGGACGCGGGCCACCACGCGAAGGACGCGCTCGTCCTGCGCCGGCGGCCGGCTCCAGAGCCCCAGCTGGCGGCCGGAGTCAGGGGCGCACTCGACCGGGAGCAGGCGAACCGCCTCGATCGCCACCGGCGGCCCGGCGGCGGCGTCGGAGCGGGAGTCGAGCAGCCAGGCCTCGAGCTACCAGCGCAGCCGCTCGGCGACGAGCGAGGGGCTCCACGCCCCCTCCTGGCTCCACACCCGGCGGAGCTCGCACCCGTCGCTCGTCACCATCTCCACAGCCAGCTGCGTACAGGCGAGGCCGTGACGGGAGAGCCCCTCGCCGAGCGAGACGGCGAGCGCCTTGGCGGCGAAGGCGACCTGGTCGATCCGCTCCGCCGGCGGGTCGAGGACGGTCCCGACAGCGAGCTCGGGGGGCAGCTTCCGCCCGTGCAGCCGCTGCTCGTCGCGGCCCCCGGCACGGCGGTGCGCCTCGGCTCCTTCAGCCCCGAAGCGTGCCAGGACATCCGCCTCGTCGAGGGCGGCGAGAGCGCCGAGGGTGGCCACACCGAGCCTGCGGAGGAGATCCGCCAGCTCCGGCTGGCCGATCAGCTCGACGGCGAGGGGGGCGAGGAAGCCGGCGGTGGCGCCGGCCGGCACGATGACGACAGGCCCGCCGGCTCGTGCCGCCAGGGTGGCGGCGAACGGGCCGTCGGCGACACCGACCCGCCAGCTCCCCGGCGGGAGCACCCCGGCAAGATGTGCGGCGACGGCGGCAGCGAGCGCCTGCTCGCCGCCGTGGTAGCGGGCCGGCCCGCGCGTCGAGAGCGCCGCCCAGCCGGGGCTGCCGACAGCCACGGGAGCGCCGAGACGCTCGAGCGCCTCGACGACCGGCTCGAAGGCGCGCAGCTCCTGACCGGGATCGGCGGCAAGCACCGTCAGAGCCGGGCAGCACGCCTGCGCCTCGCGCCGGCGCTGGCCGGGGCGCACACCCTGGGCTCGCGCCGGTGCCGAGGCGGCGACCACCCGTTGGGCGGCGAGCACGGCGACGGGCTCGAGCGGCGGCCGGCCGCTGGCGGTCACCGGCCAGTCCGGGCAGCAGACGACAAGGGTGCGCCGGGAGGCGCTCACGCCTGCCTCCTCATGCTCCCCGTGATGGCGGCTCCCTCGGCAGCGGCGATCCTGCCGTCCGGCCCCGGCAGCCAGATCCGCGCCTGCACGCTCATCGGGGCACGGCGCCGCCGCGTGGCGGTGAGCTCGGCAAGCCGGGCACAGAGACGCCCGCTTCCCTCGTCGAGCCCGATCCAGCCGGCGGCGGTGACCTCGAGGCGGGCATCGATACCGTCGGGCCAGGCGGGCGCGAGCGGGCGCGACGTGCCCGGCACGGTCCCGCGGCAGGTTGCCGGGCGGGCGGCGCCGGCGCAGAGCACGAGGACCGATCTCCGCTCGCGAGCCCGGGTGACGAGCCGGCGCGCCGTCGTCGCCTCGAAGCGGTCGGGCATCCCGACGAGCACCACTTCGCAGGCATCGAGCAGGGCGGCGCCGGTCGAGGCGAAACGCCGCCCGGAGTCGGGGACGAGCACCAGCCGGGCGAGCTCGATGCCGAGCTCGGCGGCGGCGAGGACGCCGAGACCGGGAAGATCGACTGCGGCCGTCCATGCTCCTTCGGCGCTCGCCGCGGCGGCGAGCCCGAGAGCGACGGTCGTCGCGCCGAGCCCGGTCCTGCTGGCGACAGCCACGGTGCTGCCGCGGCGAAGGCCCGGCTCACCGAGCAAGCCGGCGAGAGGGGCGGCGAGCGGGAGGAGGTCCTCGTGGGCGAGGACCTGCGGGCGATGGCGCCGGTCGAGCTCCACCCCGGAACTGTACCGCCGCCCGGGACGGCATCGAACATACGTTCGACCGGCCCGGCGGCCAGGCTCAGCCCCGCCGGGAGCGGAAGGCTCAGCCCCGCCGGGAGCGGAAGACGAAGCGGACGACCGCAGCGATGACGGCGACGAAGATCGCCACCTTGACCGCGAACCAGACCGACGACACCAGTGTCGACCAGATGCCGAAGAAGAGGACGGCGACGACGACAGCGCCGACCACCGCCGCGCCCACCTTGAACGGGCGCATCCCCGACGAGCGCTTCGCCGCCGGGCCGCTCTCCCGCCGGCGGACGGAGCGGTCGCTCCCTGGCTCGATCATGGCCACCACCTCCCGGGTCGCACCGCACGGTCGACCACACTTCAAGACCAGCTCCGGCATTCACCGGGCTCGGCGGCCCACCAGCAGTGTACCGCCGGACCGCCGCCTGGTCCGGGCGGCCGGATAGCGTTCGAGGATGCGAAGCCCGCGGCACGAGAGCGCCGGCGGCGCAGCCGCCGCAGCTTCCGGCGTGGCGACCACTGAAGCGGGCACGGCGAGCGGGGCGGAAACCGCCTCGTTGCGTGCCGAACGCCAGCAGCTCGTCAGCCAGGTGCTCGGCGGTGCGCTCGACCCCGCCGACTTCCCGCAGCGCTACGCCGCCGCCGCCGACAGCTGGCTGGCCGGTCTGCTGGCGCGGGCGAGCGACGGATCGGCACGCGGCCTCGCACTCGTCGCCGTCGGCGGCTACGGTGCCGGCAGCCTCTCCCCCGCCAGCGACCTCGACCTCGTCCTGCTCCATCAGTGGCGGCGCGGGCACAGCGAGGTCGCCCGCCGCATCTGGTACGTCATCTGGGACGAGGGGATCAAGCTCGACCACAGCGTGCGCACCCCGCGGGAGGCGCTCGAGGTAGCTCGCTCGGACCTGAAGGCGCTTCTCGGCCTGCTCGACCTCCGCCTCGTGAGCGGGGACGGCGAGCTGGCCGGGCGGGTCCGTGACGACGTCGCTTCCTGGTGGCGCCGCCAGCTCGCGGCGCTGCTGGCTGCTGTCGAGGGCAGCGTCGGCGAGCGCCACGAGGTCGCCGGCGAGCTCGCCTTCCTCCTCGAGCCCGACCTCAAGCAGTCCGCCGGAGGGCTTCGCGACCTCGCCCTTCTGCGCGTTCTCGGGGTGGCGCTGCCCGACACCGCCGAGCGCTACCGCTCGGCGCCGCTGCGCCGCGCCGAGCGCTCGATCCAGGCGGCGCGCGCCGCCCTGCAGTGCGCAGGCGGCGCCGGCGGGGACCG
>DAHUZG010000050.1 GCA_027306715.1 Acidimicrobiaceae bacterium | reverse complement strand
GACGCCGCCTATGCCATCGTGCCTCACCGGGCCGAGACCGTCGACACCCGGATCGCCCTACTCATGGCCCGGGCGCGGGTCTTCTGTGTCCTGGGCGATCTCCAGTCTGGCCACGACGCGTTTGTAGAGGTCCTCGAGCTGGTGGCGCCCGGCGATCCGCGGTACGTCGCGCTGATCGCCGACTGCGCCGGAGTCGAGCACGGCCTCGGCCGCTTCGGCGAGGCCCGGGGCAAGCTGCTTGCGACGCTCGAGGGGCTTCGTGGCACGCAGCGCGCCGCGGAGGCCGCCTTGTGCGTCGAGCTCGCCGTGTCGTGGCTCTACACGCTCGACTTCGACGAAGCGGCAGACTTCGCCACCCGGGCGTCGCAGGCCGCGTCCGGCTGCGACCGACTGCTCGAAGGGGCGGGACGGGCACTGCTGGCCTTCATCCGTGCCAGCGCCGAGACGGCCGAGGGAAACCGGGCCGCCCGGGCCCACGGAACCGAGGCGTCGGCGATCCTCGACAGCCTCGACGACAACGAGGTGGCCACCCGGCTCGACTCTCTCTACTACCTCGGATGGGCCGAGCGGCTGCTCGAACGCTACGAGCCGGCCGCCACCCACCTCGGTCGGGCCATCGCCGTGGCCCAAGCCGGGGGCGGCTCGCAGTGGCTGGTTCCCACCATGATCGAGCAGGCCAAGGTCCTCACCTCGACCGGGCAGATCACCAACGCCCGAGTTCTCGCCGAGACGGCGGTCGAGATGGCCGAGGTGTCCGAAGTCGGGCTCTTGGTCCTGCTCGCCCGCATGGCCGAGGTCGCCGTGCTCAGCGCTGCAGGAGAAGCAGCAACGGCGATTGCTGTGTGCACCGAGGCGCTCGCTCCGCAGGCCCGCGGGGTGAGCTACCACGAGGCGAACCTGCGACGCCTCCTGGCGCTCGCCCACCTCGAAGGAGGCGACGCCGAACGGTTCCTCGCCGAGCTCCCACCCGATGATGACGAAGCCGTCCGCGACGGCATGGCTTGCAGGGTCGTCGAGGCCCGCTGCCGGGCCGAGCTCGCCCTCGGTCGAAGCGGGGTCGCCGTCGAGCTGGCCGAAAGAGCCCACGAGCTGGCCGCCGCCCTCGACCTCCCCGCGTCCGCCGGCTTCGCCGAGCGGGCCCGGGCCCGGGTGCTGGCGTCGAGCGAACCCGAGGCGGCCCTGGCCGCAGCTCGTGACGCCGCCGCACTGTTCGCGGGATCGGGTGCCCTCGTCGAAGGGGCCCGCACCCAGGCGCTCACGGCCGAGATCCTTGCCCACAGTGGCCACAGCAAAATGGCGGTCGCCGAGTGCTCGGCGGCGGCCGACGCCCTCGCCTCCTACGGGGCAAAGGGCGCCGCGCACGACGCCCGTCTCCTGCTCCGACGCCTGCGGCGAGCCGGCGCCGGCTCGGCCCGAGACGGGCGCGTCGTCCAGGGGTCCAACGCCCTCAGCCGGCGTGAACACCAGATCGCCGAGCTCGTCGCTCAGGGGTGGACCAATCGCCAGATCGCCACCCGGCTCTCGCTCAGCGAGAATACGGTCGAGAGCCATCTCGGCCGCAT
>DAHUZG010000046.1 GCA_027306715.1 Acidimicrobiaceae bacterium | reverse complement strand
GCGCCCCGTAGAGACGTCGAAGCTCGAGATGGCTGAGCGCCGCCGCCTGCTCGATTGCCAGGCAGGACTGCGCCAGCTCGGCACGCTCCGAGGCGCTCACCGTGACATAGCCCGAGTAACGGTAGGCGGCGTGGCCGGCCGCCAGCTCGTGCTCGCGGCGCTCGACGGCATCGCGTGCGAGCCGGTGGCGGGCGGTAAGGGCGAAGCCGTGTCGCGCCCGCAGCTCGGCGTCGGCGACCTGCTCGGTGCTGGCGTGCTCGGCGGCACGCATCGCCCGCAGTGGGGCGAGCGGCGTCATCACGAGGGCCACGCTGCGGCGTGCCCAGGACCCGACGAGCAGCGGCAGCAGGAAGTCGCCGCCGACGTCGCTGCGCGGCCACTCAGACACCCAGTAGGTGGCGTGCCAGCTGCCGTCGGTGCGAAGCACGCCCCACTCCTCGGAGACGGCCAGCGGCCACGGCCAGGTGGCGGACGTCGCCGGCGACGACCGGAGCGCCTGCGCCACGGCGGCTGCAGAGGCTGGCGAAGTGGGCGCAGCAGCCGAGAAGCTCGTACGGACGACCTCTGCCAGCTCGGCCGGCCCGAGCACGCCGTCGACGGCGATGCCCGCCGTCGTGCAGAGCGCCGCGAGACGCCCGAGCTCGCCGGCAAGCAGTTCGCCGGCCTCCGCGTTCCCGAGCGGCCAGCGCCCTCGCCGGCCCGAGCCCCCGACGGCGCGCCCCAAGGCCCCGTCCGGTGCCGACGCCGCCGCTGGAGCTCTCCGGCGGCCGCCGCCGACCGTGCAGGCGAGCAGCAGCTCGTGGCGCAGCAGTCCCAACCGCTCGGCATCGAGAAGCTGGCGGTACGACCCGGTCGCCGGTCCGCCCGTCGTTGCTCCGGCGTGGCGGAGGAGCGCTCTCAAGTCGTCGGGCACCGTCCGCTCGATCCAGGTGAGGTGCGAGATCGCGCCCGGCTGCTGGGCGACGGCAGCGAGCACCGAGGCCCACGACCCGACCCGGCGGGCACGCTCGCTGGCCGCGAGCAGCCCGAAGCCGTCGGCGGCAAGGGCGAGCACGCCGGTCCAGCTGCCTCGCCGGGCGTCGTGCAGCGCGCCGAGCCGAGCACCGTCGGGAACATCGAGCGAGACGACGGCGAGCCGTCGGAACGGCCCTGGCGGCCGCGCGCCGTGCGGAGAACCTCCTCCCGGCAACGGTCGCTCGCGGGCCGTGCGGCGGAGCGCGAAGGCAAGCACGAGGGGAGCCCACTCGCCGGCGGTGCGGCCCGCGAACGGCACGGCCACGGCCAGGGCCGCGCCGAGGAGGCTGAGAACGGCCACGCCAGCCCCGAGGGGCGCTCGCAGTGAGCGCAGGGCGAGGAGCGACGCCAGAACCGATGCGGCGGCCACGCCGAGCTGCACCGGGCGCCATCCGCCGATGATCCCGCGCCGTTGGCGCGGTCCGAAGCGGTAGGCGGCCCGGCCTTCGAGGTCGCTCACGGGTCGACTCCGCCTGCCTCGCCGAGCCGCTCGAGCCCGTGCTCCTCGGCCTCAGCGGCGAGCCGCCAGGGAGACCCTGGCGCTGACGGGTCACGACCCGGTCCGGCCCAGAGGGGCCCTCCGACGCCGAGCGGCTCGACGAGCCCTCCCGACGGCCACCCGCCGCCGCCCGAAGCACCGCCCGGGGCACCGCCCGAGCTGCCCGCATCACCGGAGGCTGCAGGGCTCGGACCGGCCGCGCCCGCTGAAGAGCCGAGCAGGGCGAGGGCGCTCCACGGCTGCGCCGGCTCAGATCTCGCCAGCGCCTGCGCCCGGCCGTAGCTGTGCTCGGCGCCTCGGCGTGCTCGGGCGGCGAGTCCCTCGAGATGGCCGATCGCGCCAGCCTCGACGATCGGGACGAGGCGGAGCAGGGCGAACGGCGCCAGAGCGGCGAGCGCGAGGAGAGCGACGCCTTGCACGAGGCCTGCGACCCCACCGCCACGTGCGAGCGTCGCGGCCGCGAGGGCGAGCGTCGCCGCGATGACGACCTTCGAGAAGACAAGGGCGACCAAGGTCTCGCCGAGCCGGCGGGCCCAGTGCGAGGTCACCGGCCAGACGAGCCCCGCCAACGCCAGCGGGCACAGCAGGGTGGCCACCTCGACCGCCGCCGAGCGCACCGCGAGCTCCATCCACAGCAGCAGCGACACCCCCGCCGCCGTGCCGGCCAGCAGCAGGAGCCCGAAGCCGGACTGGCCGGTCGGCCCCGCCACAAGGAGCACGGCGGCCATGCCGGCAAGGACGTGGCGCTCCGAGTGCCCCGCCACAGCGAGGATCGCCGAGCTCATCTCGTCGGTGACGCTGAGCAGCGCCCCGACAAGGACGAGGGCGGCGACGCTCAGAACGGCCGCTGCGGGAAGCCGGACGAAGACGACACGCAGCAGGAAGCCGGCGTCCTGGCGCAGCACACCCTGAACGATCGCCAGGAACAGCAGCGGCAGGCAGGTGGCGGCGCCGATCGAGAGCATCGTCGGGCTGAGAGCCGCCACGCCGCCGAGCGCCGGAGATCCTGCCGCGTCGATCGCCTTGCCGAGCTCGCCGAGAATCGCTGCCGCGCCGTCGGCGATCCAGCCGGTGAGAAAGGAGAAAAAGGCCCGAACGAGCGCCTCGATCGGGAAGGAGAAGATGCTGGCGAGCATGGTGTCTGTCGCTCGGTCAGTCGCTCAGTGGACCTTCTGGCCCGTGCTGTACATGAAGTTGAGCAGCGTCGGGGCGGCGCCGATGAGAAGCGCTGCCGCCGCGGAGACCAGCACCGCTCGCCGGCCGGTGACGGTGTGCTGGTAGTTGTTCGAGTGGGAGCCGAGCGCCCACATCGCTGCGCCGACGACGAGGCCGACAAGGGCGGCGATGAGCGCCCAGGAGCCGATCCCGTTCGCCAGGCTGGTCAAGGTGCTCCCGCCCGGCAGCGCCGAGCTGTCGGGTGAGAAGCTGAGCGGTCCTGAGGACCCGCCGAGCAGGAGCGAATGAACGAGCAGTAGCTGCGCCACAGGAACCTCCTCGCCCCCGATGGCTCCGGGGGAGGCGCGAGCCCGGCAACGCCGGGGGGTGAGCTGGAGGCTGCGGCAGTGGGGCGGCCGCGGCGAGCGCCTGTGAGGTGCAGAGGGGTCACGGTAGGCCGGCGCGCCGGCGCACGCAACGAGCACGTCCTCCTCACAACCGGCCTCCCGCTGTCCGGTTACCATCCTCAGGCGTGCATCACCAGTCCGAGGCGCCGTGATCGGCTCGATCGCTGTGCCGGTGCCCGATCTGGCGGTCGCCGCGGCGGTCGTGCTGGTGCTCCTCGGCGCGGTCTTCCTCGTCACGAGGCGCCTCGGGCGGCGCAGCCTGCAGCAGCGACTCCTCCGTCTCGGCGATCGGCTCGGCGCCGAGCGCCCGGAGCCCGAGCCGGCGAGCGTCGACGACGCCATCGACTACGTCGAGCAGGCGACCGCCCAGGCGACCGAGGCCGTCGCCGAGTCGAGTGCCGACGCCATTCGGCTGCGGCGCGCCCTCGACACCCTGCCGCAGGCGGTCGTCGTCTGCGACGAGCACGATGCGCCGGTGTTCCGGAACTCCCGGGCGATCACCTTGATGGGCAACCGCCACAGCGATGCCCTCGCCGCCCAGGCGGTCGACGAGCTGATCGCCGCCACCGGACCGGGGGCGTCCGAGCAGCGCACCCTCGAGCTCTACGGCCCGCCGCGGCGCACGCTCGTCGTCCGAACGCAGAGCATCGACAACGGTCAGCGTGCCCTCGGCGTGATCGCCGTCATCGACGACGTCTCCGAGCGCCGGCGCCTCGAGGAGATGCGCCGCGACTTCGTCGCCAACGTCAGCCACGAGCTGAAGACCCCGATGGGAGCCCTCGGGCTGCTTGCCGAGACCCTCCTCGAGGAGAACGAGCCGGAGGTCGCCCGCCGGCTGGTGCAGCGGATCCACAACGAGGCCTTCCGCATCAGCCGCGTCATCGACGACCTGATCGACCTCTCCCGCATCGAGAGCGAGGAGTCGCCGCCGCGCGAGCCGGTGCTCGTCAACCTCGTCCTCGCCGAGGCGGCCGAGCGGGTGCGCTCTGCGGCCGAGCAGCGGGACGTGACAGTCGAGGTCGACGAGCCCTCCCCTCCGGTGGCGGTCCTCGGGGATCGGCGACAGCTCACCTCTGCGGTGTACAACCTGCTCGAGAACGCTGTGAAATTCTCCTACGAGGGGGGGACGGTGCACTGCAGGGGAACCGCCAAGGACGACGAGGTGACGATCACCGTGAGCGACCAGGGGGTCGGCATCCCGGCCCGCGACCTCGAGCGCGTCTTCGAGCGCTTCTACCGCGTCGACCAGGGTCGCAGCCGCCAGACAGGCGGCACCGGCCTCGGGCTGGCCATCGTCCGACACGTCGCCCAGAACCACCACGGCAGCGTCCAGGTCGAGTCCCGCGAGGGAGAGGGAGCGACCTTCACCTTGCGCCTGCCCCAGCACGGGAGGCCGGAATGAGCACCGCCTCGACAGGTCCGCCCTCCCCCGACGCAGTCGGGCGCGGCGTTGAGGGAGGGTCCGGCGCACCGGCTTCCGGGGACCGGCGCGTCGAGGTGCTGCTCGCCGAGGACGAGGAGTCGTTCGTCGACGCCCTCGTCGTCAACCTCGAGCGCGAGAACTTCCGCGTCCGCGTCGCTCGCGACGGGCCCGAGGCGCTCGCCGCCTTCCACGAGCAGCGCCCCGACGTCGTGCTGCTCGACGTCATGCTGCCGAAGATGTCCGGTCTCGACGTCTGCCGGGCGATCCGTGTCCACTCTTCGGTGCCGATCATCATGGTGACCGCCAAGTCGACCGAGATCGACACCGTGGTCGGGCTCGAGATCGGTGCCGACGACTACGTCTCCAAGCCCTACCGGGCGCGCGAGCTCGTCTCGAGGATGCGCGCCGTATTGCGCCGCTCGCAGGCCGACGAGAGCGCCTCCCTCCGGGCTCCCCAGGACCCGACCTTCACGGCTGGCCCGACCGTAGGGCCCGGCACCGTGCCGGCCGCCGGCGCGATCGTCGTCGGCGAGGTGCAGCTCGATCCCGACCGCCACGAGTGCATCGTGCGCGGCGCCGAGGTCCAGCTGCCGCTCAAGGAGTTCGAGCTGCTCGAGGTGCTGCTCGCGAACGCCGGGCGCGTGGTTACCCGCGACACGCTGATCGACCGGGTCTGGGGGCCGGACTACGTCGGCGACACGAAGACCCTCGACGTCCACATCAAAAGGCTGCGCTCACGCATCGAGCGGGATCCCTCGAGCCCGGTGCTCATCACCACGATCCGTGGCCTCGGCCACCGCTTCGAGGCGCCCCGCCGCTGAGCGCGGCGCTACCGGGCCCGGCCGGAGCGGTCCTACGATGAGCTTCCGGTGCCCGTGATCCCCTCCGACGCCGCTCGCCGCGGCTGATCCCGATGCCGACCGTCGGAGCTGCCCGCTTCCGCCAGCTCGCCCTTTTCTCGGCGCTCTGCTACGCGGCGCTCGTCCTCACCGGGGGCGCCGTCCGCCTGACGGACTCCGGGCTCGGCTGTGCCGACTGGCCGAACTGCTCGAAGGGCCACGTCATCGCGCAGCTCTCGTTCCACCCGCTCGTGGAGGACACCAACCGTCTGATCAGCGGCCTTGTCACCGTCGTCACCGTCGCGCTTTTCCTCGCCGCATGGCGGCGGCGCCCGTTCCGGCGCGACCTGGTGCGCCTCTCCGGCGGCGTCGCCGTCGGCTACCTGCTGCAGATCCCGATGGGCGCGATCGTCGTCTACACCAAGCTCGACCCCTACCTCGTCGCCCTGCACTTCCTGCTCACACTTGCCATCCTCGCCCTGGCGATCGTGGTCCATCACCGTTCGGGAACCGAGCCGACGAGGGGCGAGGCTGTCGTCGACCCGACCCTGCTGTGGCTGGCGAGGGTGCTTGTCGCCGCCACCTGCCTCGTCCTCGTCGCCGGCACAGCGGTGACGGGATCGGGGCCGCACGCCGGAGGCCCGGGAGCGAAACGGATCCCCGTCGCCTTCGAGTCGATGGCCCAGCTCCACTCCGACGTGGCGCTCTTCTTGATCGGCCTCACCCTGGCCACGGTGTTCGCCTTCCACCAGGCCAAGGCCCCTGCCGCCGTCAAGCGCAGGGCACAGCTGATGCTCGAGGTGATGGCGGCGCAGGGCGCGCTCGGCTACACCCAGTACTTCCTCCACGACGCCGCCGGCGTGATCGAGCTGCACCTGCTCGGCGCGACGACGGTGTTCGCCGCCGTGCTCGTCTTCTACCTCGGCCTCCACCGCTATCCCGCGGAGGTGGCAGTGGCGGCAGCGGCGACGCCGGAGCGGTCCGGCCAGCCGTTCCCCCCCTCCGTCGAGGTCGTCGGCGCCGGGTCGGGGGGTGGGAGCACAGTGACGGTCCCGCTGCCGGCCGCGGCGAGCCACGAGGCTCTCCTGGGCCGGGCTCCCCGGACAAGACGGGCCGGCACGGTGCGACATGGCAGGGGCTGATCCGGCGCTCTCCGGGGCGGCTGGCGCCGCGCGCTGGGCCGGCGCGGCCACCTCTGCCGCAGGTGCCGGCGGCGTGACCGGCGCCGTGACCGGCGCGGTGGCGGCCCCTGCTGAGGCTCCGGTGGCGAGGCCCGTCGAGAGGACCGGCACCGAGGACGTCGTCGTTCCCGACCGCCCCTGGCTCGTCATCGTCTGGAACGACCCGGTGAACCTGATGAGCTACGTCACCTTCGTCTTCCAGAAGCTATTCGGGTACTCCCTCGAGAAGGCCACCAAGCTGATGCTCGACGTGCACCACAAGGGGCGGGCGGTGGTGGCGAGCGGCACCCGCGAGCGCGCCGAGCTCGACGTCACCCGACTTCACCGTCACGGCCTGTGGGCGACGATGGAGCAGCCGGGATGACCCGCCGCCGCGTGCGCGCCTCGTCGCGGGGGGGGTACGAGCTGCGACTGCCGGCCGAGGAGCGGGCGCTCTTGGCGTCGCTGCCGGGTCAGCTCGTCGCCGCGCTCGAGCAGCTCCCGAGCGAGGTTGAGCCACCTGCTGTGCTGCGGAGGCTGTTCCCGCCCGCCTATCTGACAGACGAGCGAGCCGAGGAGGCCTACGGGCAGCTGATGCGCGAGGACCTCGCCGCCCACCACCGCGAGGCGCTCGAGGTCGTCCTCGCCACGGTCGGTCAGAGCCGGCTCTCGGGCGCCGAGCTCGAGAGCTGGCTCGTCGCGCTGAACGCCCTCCGGCTCGTCCTCGGCAGCTCGCTCGGGGTCACCGAAGATCTCGAGCGTGTGGCTTTGAACGACCCTCGGGCACAGGAGTGGGCTGTCTACGGCTACCTCTCGTACCTCGTCGGCGAGGTGGTCGACGCCCTCGCCGGGCGCCTTCCGCCTCCGGTCGCCGGAGCCGGGGACGACCTTCCGGAGGACCCGTGGGGTGAGCCGCTCGGGGATCTGCGCTGGGACGGCACGCCACGGCCCGAAGGTTCCGGAGACGGCGACTGGTAGCCTCAGTCACCCCGTTCGGGCCCCCATCGTCCAGCGGCCGAGGACGCCGCCCTTTCAAGGCGGAAACACGGGTTCGAATCCCGTTGGGGGTGCGCGCCGTCTCCTCAGATCGCCCAGCGTCTCAAGTAGGAGTTGAATCGACGCTCGCCTTCTCACGTTCCGTGCAAGAGCCGCAGACCAGGTTCACGCCGTCTCCACGCCTCCTCACCTCCAGCGTTGGTGACACACAGTCCCGATGAATCCCAGGCCGGCTCAAACGCGACCCGGTGGCCCTGCCTCTGGTCGCGACTGCGCCGCCGCGCGGCCGCCGCGCGGCCGCTGCGCGGCGTCTATCACGGCGGGGAGCTCGACCAGCCTGTCCGTGGAGGTGGACCTGACGCCCACCCTGAGACGCGCGGCGAGCGGCGCGAGCCGCCGGCCGGCGCCGGCGGTCGCCCGCCCCCTCGGCCGCCGCGCGAAGTCACTGCGACGCCTACCCAACATAACCTCGACGTCATGTGGACCACGAAGGCGAAAACGTCGAGTTCGGGAACGGGGGCCGGCGTGCCGAGAACGGCAGCGGCGGTCGCGCTGGTGCTCACGGCAGGGTCGGGCACGGCGGCGGGGCTTGCCGCGTCACACTCCCCGCGGCGCCCTCAGGCGGCGGCCGGGCCCGTCGTGACCCCCGGCGCGGTCGGCGCCATCGTCGCCGCGGACACCGCGGTCAACAACAGGGCGAACGGCTCGCTCTCCTTGAGCCTGCAAGACAGTCACGAGTCCTGCCTGCAACAGGTCCTCGATGACGCGACCTTCCGCGGCATGCTCGCTGCCGGCAACAAGACCCTCGGGGCCTCCTTCACCCAGGTCCCGAGCCGGGCCCTCGTCCCGCGCCAAACGAGCTACCCGGCGTATTTCAGCGTGCTCGTCAGCGACCGGGGGGCGTCCCAGCCGACCACGACGAGCCTTCTCAATTACTCGAAGACCTCGGCCTCGGCGCGCTGGAAGCTAAGCTCGAGCAGCGAGATCCTCGGCCCGACCAGCGCCGGAGCGGCCGTTCCGGCGGTCGCCGCCAACGCACAGGGATACGTCACGAGCCTCGACCCCGCCGCCGCCGACGGTCTGGTGACGGCACCCGGCAAGGTCGCCCAGCGCGTGGCGTCGGCGTTCACGGCGGAGGCGGCGAGCGGCAAGCTGCCCGCCGGCGTGTCGGCCCAGTTCGGGCCGAGGGGCGCCGCGGATCCCCATGCGATCGCCGTCGCCTACGCCCGGCTCGGATCGGTCACGACCTCGTTCAGCACGAGCTTCCCGCCGTCCGCCGCGGCGGGCCGCCCGTCAAAGGACTGCCCGTTCCCTTCGTACCGCCTCGACAACGGCGGGGCCCTCGTCACCTTTGCCATATTTTCGCAGCTGCACGTCTCGGTCGCTCCCGGGACGGCCGTCGTCCAGCCGGCAAGCCGCAGCGTGCTCGGCGCGCTCCTTCCTCCGGGGATGTACTCCTCCTTCACGATCACGTCGGGCGACATGGGCGTCGCGATCGTGCCGCCCGCTGGGTCGCGCTCGCCGGTCCAGGTGATCGGCCAGGCAACCGAGGCTCTGAGCGAGACGGGCGCCGGGGCACCGAGCTCGTCGGGCTCCATCGCGTCGGGTGGCCCGGCGAACGCCGCGGCGATCGCCCGCTCGGTCGATCCGGGGATCGTCGACGTCAACGTCGTCCTCGGTTACCAGGGCGCGGCGGGGGCTGGCACCGGCATGGTGCTCACCCCGAGCGGTGAGGTGCTGACGAACAATCACGTCGTCGAGGGCGCGACCTCGATCAAGGTCACCGATGTCGGCAACGGTCGCACCTATGGGGCAAAGGTGGTGGGATACGACCGAGAGAGCGACGCCGCCGTGCTGCAGCTGCAGGGTGCTTCCGGCCTGCGCACGGTCGGTTTGGGCAAGTCGTCGAGCGTGCGCGTCGGTGACGGGGTCGTCGCCATCGGCAACGCCGGCGGCGGCGGCGGCACGCCGAGCTACGCGGGTGGCCGGGTCATTGCTCTCAGGCAGTCGATCACGGCGAGCGACGCCCTCTCGGGTGCCTCCGAGCGGCTCACCGGGCTCATCGAGAGCAACGCGGCGATCCAGTCCGGTGACTCCGGCGGTCCGCTCGTCGGATCGAACGGCAAGGTGGTCGGCATGGACACGGCGGCTGCGTCCGGCTTCTCGTTCGGGATCGGCGGAGGGCCGGCGGTGCAGGGCTACTCGATCCCGATCGACACCGCGCTCGGCATCGCCCGCCTGATCGAGGCGGGCGATGCCAGCTCCACGATCCACATCGGGGCGACCGCCTTCCTCGGCGTGACCGCTGTCGGGGCCTTTGTCGGAGCGGGAGGAACCGGCGCGCCGGTCTCCTCGGGTGCCCTGCTTCAGGCGGTCCTCGCCGGGGGCCCGGCGGCCAGGGCCGGGCTCGTACCGGGCGACACCATCACGTCGCTCGCCGGCCACGCGGTGGCCTCGCCCAGCGCGCTGACCGCCGTGCTCCTCGGCGAGAAGCCCGGTGCAGCGGTGGCGGTCGGCTACGTCGATGCCGCAGGCGCCAGGCACACCGGCACGGTGCAGCTCGGTTCGGGGCCGGCGCAGTGAGGCCGGTTCGAGGGCCCGCCGGTCGTTCCGTTCGAGCAGAGAGCCTCTGCTCCCCGAGTCCGCCGACCCGGCGCCGCTCAGTCACCCAGCTGACCGTGCTCCGGTGCCGACTCCTCGTGCTCGTCGTCGGCTACGTCGCCTCCGCTCGAGACCGGCACGTTCTCCGGCCACGTCGGCGCGGGTGACCCACCTGAGCCGGATCTGGAGCCTGAACCGCCGGGCTCGATCGGATCTTCGCCGGGCGGGGCGCCATCCAGGCCACGCCTTCCCGCCGCCCACGGCGGGCGCAGCGCGAGCGTACCGGCGGCAAGCAGGCCGGTCAGGGAAAGCCCCCGACCGGCCCACTCGAGCCCACTCGTGCCGTAGTGCAGCAGCACATGGTGCGAGGTGGGCACGACAACCATCAGGTTCGGCGTGACGAGATAGGGCCCGAGCGCCCCGCTCGCTTGCCAGTCGGGGAAGTACGGGATGGCCACCTCGACGGGGACGCCGAGGCGCGAGGCGTCGAACGACACCGTCGTCTGGTCCAGGCCGACAGCGACATGGGAGATCCGTGTCGGCGCCACCTTCTTGCTGAACTGCGGGGCCACGAGGCGGCCGAGCGGGAACCGGGGCCACGTCGGCGGCCCGGTGGCCGCGATCGGCACCTTCCAGTACTGCTTCTGCTGGTACCACAGCATGGCAACGGCGATCGGGCTGGCAAGAGGAGCGATGGCCGTGACGTCGAGCCCTTCCTCGACGACGGGGTCGTAGTCGAGCGCGCGCACGAGCGGGGCGTCCTTGATCTTGTAGATGACCCACTCGGCCCGCTTCGGTGCGGTCTGCGCGTCGACCGCCTGCGGGTCGAGCGGAGCCGAGGCGATGGGCACGAGCGACGGGTCGGCGTTGGCCTGCGTCTCGATGCTCGCTGAATTGGCCAGGAAGTACTGCACACCCTGGAGTTGAAGGTGCTTGATCCCGTCGATGACGCTCGTATTCTCGTACGCGAGTCCGGCAACAGGATTCGAGGCGTAGTTCGAGAGCTCTGACTGGTCGAGGAAATGGAAGTGAGTCGTCGTCGACGACTCGAAGTAGACGCCTTCGGTCGAGTCGATGCATCCATTCGTCCAGAGCGGCAGAGACATCTCGAACAAGGTCGAGCCGAACCAGTTGCCCACCTCCCCGTTGACCCCGGAGGTGTACTCGTAGTCGAGGCGCCCGCAGCCGTACCGGCGCCCGACGGCGTCGAGCACCTCGATGAGATGCTTGTACTGCGGCCATCCTTGACGACTCTGGTAGCCGGAGTAGTTGGCGGCCGCCCAGGACGACGACCCGTTCCGGTGGTCAGCAGGTACGTCGAGGGCCGAGGGCAGAACGCCGAGCCAGGCAGCGACCAGCGCCACAGCGGTGGCGCCGCAGACGAGCGGCGTCACGATCTCGTTCCAGTCCTCGGCTCGTAGCAGCGACCACGCCTTCCTGCCCCCCTCACCGACGGCGTAGGCAGCGACGAGACCGATAGTGAGGAACCAGAACGGCAGCCAGCGTCCGTTGTAGACAAGCCCGACTCGCATGAATTGGAAGAGCGCGACGCTGGCGAGGGCGGAGAGGCCGACCGCCACGACGACGCGCTGGGCACGCCAGATGGCGGTCACGAAGCCGATGAGGGCGAGCGAGGCGATCACGAGCTCTCCGGTGTGCGGCAGCACGTTGGAGAACAAGCTGCCGAGCACCGGGCCGTAGTTCATCGATGAGGAGTACTCGCCGACATAGGCGGCGAAGGGCAGCAGCCAGAAGGCACTGAGCAGGCCGGCGACGATGCCGACGGCGATGAGCGCTGCCGCCGAGCGGCGGCAGAGATGGGTGAGGGCAAGGAGCAGCGCAGCGCCGGCGCAGAACAGCGCCGGGACGACGTGGGAGAGCGCGGTGAGGAAAAACAGCAGAGGTGGCAGCCAGGCCGAGCGACCCGTTCGCAGTGTCCTCACGAACGTCCCGAGGAAGAGCAGGGCAAAGCTGAGGGCGAGCGAGAACGAGAACTCACCGGCCATGGTCGAGTAGACGTTGCCGCCGTCGATCGAGTACGAGGTGTTGAAGAGGAAGGGCACCGCCGCTACTGCCATCAGCGCAGGAACGGGCCGGCGGAGCCCGGAAAGGCGACCGAACGCGTAGCTGCAAGCCGGCAGGGTGACCGAGCCGAGCACGGTGACGAGCTTGAAGGCGACCGCGTACGGGCACACGAGCGAGAACGCTGCGACGAGCACTGCGGGCAGCGGGAAGTAGAAGGTGTAGAGCGGCATCCCGTCGAACCACCACGGGTCCCATCCGGTGATCTCTCCGTGCGGGAGCAGGTGGTGGATGAGGAAGTACGGCGCAGTGATGTGCGCTGCGTTGTCGCCGCCGGAGTCCTCGGTATTGAGCAAGAGCAGGCTCGGGTGGAGCTGGAACAGCACGAACACCGTCGCCCCGACGACGACGACGAAGGTTGCCGCCGCCGCCCAGGGGAACATGGCGCTTCGTCGGCGGGAGGGCATCGAGGCAAGAGCCGGCCGCTCGTTCGGGACGTCCGCGCCGAGACGAGGGGCGGGCAGGACCTGCACCACGGGGAGTGTAGTTGAGGGGCCCTCCGTGACCCCGGTCAGACGACCGTACCGGCGCTGTCAGCCCGCCGGCTGGCGCCGACCGCCGGCGAGCACCGGTGTCCGGGCCCGGCGGGGGATCAGCTTCGAGACCTCGAACCGCTCGAAGCGCCGGCGGTGCCGTGAGATCCCGGGGGAGGCCCGGTGCGCCCACCGAGGCCGTTGGCGCCGGTGCTCCCGCCGGCTCCGGACCCGCTGCCGGCCGGGGTCGCCGCCGGCACTGTCGAGGTGGTCGAGGTGGTCGAGCTGGTCGAGGTGGTCGAGCTGCCCGCTCCCGTCGAGCCGGCGCCGCCGGCGGTGCCCGTCGCGCCTGCTGTCGGTCCTGCCGCCGAGGATGCGCCCGTGGCGCCCGAAGCGCTCGGCGAGCCGGTGGAGCCCCCCGGCGAGCCGCTGCCGGGGCCGAGCCGGGGCGCCCCCGAACTGAGGAAGAAGAGCTGAACCACCCTCTCGTCCGGCATCAGGGCTGCCTGAACGCAGGCCGAGGAGCCCGGCGAGGCGACGGCGGCGTGGATCGTCCAACCTTGGAGATGGAGCCGGGTGAAGGCATCGGTCACCACCGCGCCCGCTGCCTGCTCTGCAACGCACTGACCGTTTACCTGGGCCGTCAGCACTGCTTGCAGGTCGATGATCGCCGACTCGCCGGCGGTGAGCGGAAGTGCTGCGGCGAGGCCGCGCGTCGTGCAGCTCTTGTCGCTGCTCGCCGGCAGCACGGCGTACGCCCCGCTCGGCAGCACGCACGCGACGAGCGGCGGAGCCGGCGTCGGGCTGCCGAAGGCGCCGGCGGTGAACAGCGCCGCGCAGGCCTTGACGGCCGAGCCGTCGAGCGGAACGGCAGCCACGCTGGCGGCCCCGGGATCGCCGCTGGCGAAGCACTCGACAGCCTGGGGCTGGCTGACGTGGAGGAATTCCGCGCTGTAAGTCGCAGCGGCGGCGGCGAAGGCGAAGGCCGCTGCGACCGGGACGAGAACGGCGGGGCGGCGCCAGCCCCGCCGGGAACGGGTCCGAGCAGCGGCGAGCTCTCCTGTGACGATCGCCTCGCGCAGCCGCTCGGCCTCCGGCGACAGCTCCCCGGTGGGCGGCAGCAGGCCTGCCGACGGCGGGACCGGGTTGGCCGCCCGCAACGCCGGCAACATCCCGTCGTCGTCGGCGGTGAGCACCGGAGCCGAGCTCGGGACACGTCGCAGACCGAAGGATTCGACCGCCCGTCGGCGAGTGCGTCGGGCGGGCGAGCATGCCGCAGCGGGATGGGCGAGCCGGAGCCGGTGCGAGGGTCGCTGACGGGCTGGCGAAGCCAGCGCGTCGGCGGCTGTCGGGAGCCAGCGGGCTGCCCCGAGAGTCTCAAGAGTCGCCGGGTCGGCGGCTCCGAGGCGCCCGAGCAACGGGTCGGCGGTGGTGGGCTTTGCGGCTCGAAGGCGCCGCAGCAGCTCGTCGGCCGGGGCGGCAAGCGTGCCGACCGGCATCTCGGCGGCTCCAGCCGAGACCTCGGGGGCGCCGGCGGGGACCTCGCCGCGGACCGGCGCGGGGGCGCCGGCCGAGAGGGCAGCGCCAGCCAGGATCGTCGCGCAGAGCCGGCGACCGGCGGCCGAGGCGGCTAGGCCGCGGAGATCGGAGTCGAGAACCTGACGGGCGTTCCGCAGGCGCTCGAGCAGCTCGTCGTCGCCGAGGTGAGTGATGCTCATCGCCCTGCCGATCCTTGGCGGACCGGCGCCAGCGGCGCCACGACGTCGTTGGTCGGACGGCGGATGGGTTGGCGCTCACGGGCAGCGCGCGAGCGCTCGACGTCGGCGATCGCCTCGCGCAATGCAGAGCGGGCCCGATGAAGCCGGACGGCGAAGGCATTCGGGCTGCAGCCGAGCACAGCCGCGGCTTCGTTGTAGGTCAGCTCCTCCCACGCGACGAGGCGCAATGCCTCCTGCTCCGATTCGCGCAACCGTCGCATCGCCTCGAGAAGCAAGCCATCCTCGTCGAGCTCCTCCTCGTCGACGGGCGCCGGCACTCGCATGCGCTGAATGCGCTCGACGAGGCGCGCCTGGCGGTCGTCAGTCCTGCGCTTGTTCGCCAGGGTCCGCCAGACGACTCGATACAGCCAGGTGCGGGTGTAGGGCTCAGGTGGCAACCTGTCGATCCGACGCCAGGCGATCGTGAACGTGCTCGCGGTGACCTCTTCGGCATCCTCTGGGGAGGCTGTCCGCCGCAAGGCGTAGCCGAGCACCGCTTCGTAGTGCCGCTCGAAGGCGGCACGGAATCGCGCCGCTTCCTCGGAGTCCTCCTCGACGCCGCGATCCTCGGGGGCCCCTTCGCCCGGGCGATGAGTCCTTCCGCCGCTCGTGTCCGTGTCGTGCTCACGCAACTGGTCTGCCACCACGACAATCCTGTGCTCCGAGCGCGCGAACGTACTACGCATGCGCTGATCCGTACGAATCATTTCTCATTGAGCCGGGGTCATCCTCGAAGTCGCGAGCCGAGACACTTGTTATAAGTGTGCGGCAGCTGTCCGAATATTTCACTCAATCGTGGACTCATCCGTGACGTAATAGTCATTGATAGGGATGAGAGTGCATGGACGAGAGGAACACATGAGCTCACGTATCCCTCGTACGATCGTCACGGCAGGAGTGATCGTGGTCGGGCTCGCCGGGCCGGCGGCCGCGGTCACACAGCACCGCCTCCAGGGGCCATCGGTCCGGGGGCCGTCTCGGCGTGCCGGCACGGTCGGGGCTGTCGCGCCAAGCCCGGGCGGCGGAGCACCGACGAAGGCCGGCTGGGCGCTCTTCGAGGGTAGGCGGATCGATCTCGTCCGCGGGTGGGGCGAGGCCCACGCCTGCTGGGTCCGTGAGTCCGGGCCGACGCTCTGCTACCCGAGCGAGGCCGCCATGACGAGGGCGATGGGCGTGAGCATGCCGACCGGCCCGACCTC
>DAHUZG010000038.1 GCA_027306715.1 Acidimicrobiaceae bacterium | reverse complement strand
ACGGGGGAGCACGAAGCTCGCAGGCGTGCTGCCGCCACCGTGGCGGCCGACCTCCACGCCGTCGACCCACACGGTCGCCTCGTAGTCGACGGCCTGCAGGTGCAAGGCGATGTCCGCATCTCCCCACTCGCCCGGCAGGTCGACCGCCCGGCGATACCAGAGGGCGGCGACGAAGTCCTCGAGGCCGACACCCGAAAGGGGCGCCTCGGGGGCGAAGGGGACGAGGATCTCGGCCTCGAGCGGGCGCCCGAGGATCCCCCGCTCCTCCCCGCTGTCGGCCGGGTCGAGCTCGAACTCCCAGCGGCCGTTGAGGCAGAGCCAGCGCTCCCGCACCATCTGCGGCCGTGGGTACTCGGGTCGCGGGATCACGGCGATGAGAGACGAGGCGGCATCTCCGCCAGCTGGACCGGCCGGTACTCGTGGGCGCGCGTGTCGAAAAAGCGCCCCTCGAAGGGACGCGACAGCGTGGTCAGCAGGCGCACCCGGCAAAGCGCCTCTCCGGGCCGGAGACCCTTCGTGGTGAGGCGGGCGCGCCGTGGCGACCAGGGGAGGGGATGGAAGGGCCCGTCGCCGATCGCCAGCTCTGCTGCGTCCTCGCACCCTTCGGGCAGCTGCAGCTCGAGCTCGATCGTCTCGGCGCCTTCTGGAACCTCGATCCTCGTCGCTCGCGAGTACTCGAGCTCGCCGGCGAAGTAGGGGAGCCCGCTCTCCTCGAACGAGCCGAGCGGCGCCGACGGCGCCAGCGAGGTCAGCCGGGCCAGCACCGGGACGGGCGGGGTGCCGGCCTTCTCGGGCGTCGCGCCCTCGCCGTGGCGGGGAGCGAAGACGGCGAACTGCCCGGCGACGAAGAGCGTGTCGCGAAGGCCCTCGTCGGCCCTCGAGCACGTCGCCTCCACGACGACCGTGTGCCGGTGCGGGCCGCTGCCGTGGGCCTCGCCGGCGGAGGTGCCGCGTCGCCTCAGGGCCTCTCCGAGGTCGAGGCCGATGCACCGCTCGACGTGCGCCGGAAAGGGTCCAAAGGAGGACTCCTCGAAGGGCCCGGCACCGTCGACCCAAAGCCGCCACTTCCCGGTGAGGCCCTCGGGCTCCATCACGAGGGCGAGGTCGGCCTCGCTCTCGCACTCGAACGAGGTCTCGTAGCGCACTTGAAGCGGCGCGATGGCGACGCTCGGAGCGACGCCGAAGCGGTCGAGGATCTCGGGAGAGAACGGGAGGCGGCTGTGGAGCAGCTGGTTGGCGATCGGCGCCGGCTCCACGATCGCCGCACGGGCGCCGGCCTCGGGGATCGAGATCCGCCAGCGTCCGAGTCGCAGCAAGTTCGGCGAACGAAGCGCCACGTCCCACTCGCCGCCGGCGTCGAGGACCTGCCGGGGAACCGGCCCGACGGCCGGAGCACCCTCGGGGCCGATGATCACGCTCTCGAAGGCGGAGAGGTCGAGGAGGAGCCGCTCGCCGGGTGCCGCCGCGGTCGTGGCGTGGCGATCGAGGGCGACCGGAGCGAGCCGCCCGCCGTCGGCGGCCCGCAGCTCGAGGCTGACGGGAGCAGAGGCGGTGTTGACGAGCAGCCATCTTCGCCGCTCCCCGCTGCGCCGCGATACGAGGTGCACGGCACGAGCGTCCCCTTCGGCCGAGGACACCTCGAGCGAAGGCGCCACGCGCCTTGCTGCCTCTTCGACGCCACGATCGATCTCCTCGTCGCCCTCGACGCTGACCACCCGGCCGCCTTCTTGGACGAAGCGGTCGACAAAGCTTTGGAGGTCGGCCTCGACCTCCTGCATCGGCGGCAGCACGATCAGCTCGATCGAGGCGTCGCCGAGGCGCAGCGTGCCGCTCGACACCTCGGCCGAGGCAAGCAGGTCGACGTCGACGACGAGGAAGTCTCGATGGGCCGCCATCAGCCGGTGGAGCAGCGACTCGTAGCAGGCCAGCTGCCCGGCGTCGGGCAGGCCGCCGCTCGGCTCGACGACGGCGATCCGGGCGTCGACCCACGTGCCGGCGAGCTCCGAGGCGAT
>DAHUZG010000035.1 GCA_027306715.1 Acidimicrobiaceae bacterium | reverse complement strand
TGCCCTTACCCGTGCACGCCCGCACGCGGCCGGCGGCGAACGCGTCGGGCCGGGCGAGCTGTCGGGACGGCGGGCGCCCGTCCGCGCCAGGCCGAACAGCTCAGGCGAGCGAGCGCACGAGCCTCGCCGGCGAGCCGACGTAGAGACTGTCGGCGGCGAGGTCGCTCGAGACGAGCGAACCGGCTCCGACGACGCTGCCGGCGCCGATCTCGACTCCGGGAAGGACGGTCACCCCTGCGCCGAGCCAGACCCCGCGCCCTATCGTCACACGCCGGTAGGTGCGACGGCCGGCCCGGCGCTCACGGCTGCCGGGCTCGTGGGTGGTGGTGATCACGCTCGTCCCCGGCCCGACGGCGACGTCGTCGCCGATCTCGATCGACCCTGTGCTGTCGAGCAGGCATCCGACGTTGAGGTAGACCCGCTCGCCGGTACGAAGCCGCGGCGGGTAGGTGATGCGCACTCCGCCCTCGACGATCGTCCCGGCGCCGAGGTCGGCGCCGAGCCGGCGCAGCCCGCCGGCTCGCCATGCCGTGAGCACAAGGTCGCTTCGCAGCAGCGCGCCGGCGATCGCGAAGGCGCGCATGCGCGCCGGCCGGTACAGCGGATCATCGAGCTCGAGACCTTCCTCAGCACCGCTTCGGTCCGACACCGCTCCTCCTCCTGCGCCGCACCGTCGCCCCTGTGACGACGACAGCCCTCTGACGACGACAGCCCTGTGACGACGACAGCCCTGTGGCGACGACGGCCCGTGTGTACCCGCCGAGGCACGGGCGCTCCCCTCCCCCCGAGCCTGGGCTTCGTCGGGCGGGGCCGAGCCGGCCGCCAGAAGCGTTCGGAGACGCCTCTGGTAACGTCGCGGCGTGGGGCCGGCGATGATCCAGCCGAAGATCGCCGTCGAGCACCTCACGTGCCGGTTCGGGCCGACACCGGTGCTCGAGGACCTCGATCTCGCCGTCGGGCGGGGCGAGTTCGTCTCGATCGTCGGCCCCTCCGGCTGTGGCAAGTCGACGCTGTTCAACGTCGTCTCCGGGCTCGTGCGACCGAGCGACGGGCACGTCCTGCTCGACGGCCGCGACGTCGTGGGCGAGACCGGCCACGTCGGCTACATGCTGCAGAAGGACCTCCTCGTTCCCTGGCGCACAGTTGTCGGCAACATCGTCCTCGGCGCCTCGCTCACCCGCGGGGCGACGCGCAGGGATCGCGAGGAGGCGGCTGCGCTCGCCACCCGGTACGGCCTCGGCGACTTCCTCCGCCACTATCCGCACGCCCTCTCAGGAGGCATGCGCCAGCGCGTCGCCTTGATGCGGACGCTCGCCGGCCACCACGAGCTCCTCCTGCTCGACGAGCCCTTCGGCGCTCTCGACGCCCAGACGCGCCTCGAGATGCAGATGTGGCTGCTCGAGGTGTTCTCCGGCGTCAACGCCACGATCCTGTTCATCACCCACGACGTCGACGAGGCGATCTTCCTCTCTGACAGGATCGCCGTCATGACCGCGCGGCCCGGGCGCGTCGCCGCCGAGCTCGCCGTCCCGCTGCCGCGCCCGCGGCGGATCGAGACGCTTACCTCACCGGAGCTCAATTCCATCAAGGCTGAGGCGCTCCGGCTGTTGCACCACCGGGATCTTGCTGTCACCGTACCGTGAGCACCCGTGCACTGCCGTGGCATCGCCGCGGGGCCCGCCTTTCCGGCGCGCCGGCCGGGAGGCGGGCGACGCTGCTGCGCAACGCCACCCGGCTCGTCATGGCGCTGGCGGCGGTGGCGCTGATCTTCGGCGTCTGGAACCTCGTCATCGTCGTCTTCCGCGAGCAGCCCTACGTCCTGCCGACGCCGCAGTCGGCGATCAGCGACATCGTCTCGAACTGGTCCACCTTCGCACCCTTGCTCTGGCAGACCGTACGCGAGACCGCCTTCGGGTACCTGATCGGGGCAGCCGTCGGCTTCCTCCTCGCCGTCGGGATGTCGGCCCTACGACCGTTGCAGCGTCTCGTCTACCCGGCCCTGATCGGCTCTCAGGCGGTACCTGTCGTCGCCATCGCCCCGCCGCTCGTCATCTTGCTCGGGTTCGGGATGACGCCGAAGCTCGTGATCATCGGCTGGTGGGTCTTCTTCCCTGTCGCCGTCAGCGTCCTCGACGGCCTCGCGCACGTCGACCCGGATCTTCTCCGGCTCACCCGGGTGATGGGCGCTCGCCGGCTGCGCGGCTTCTTCGCCATCAGACTGCCGGCGACGGTGAGCCCGCTCTTCACGGGCCTCAAGATCGGCGCCACCTACGCCGTGAGCGGGGCGGTGATCGGCGAGTGGACGGCCTCCTCCCAGCCGGCGCTCGGCACCTATCTCCTCACCGCCAACGCCGCTCTCAACACCAGGGGAGTCTTTGCCGCCACCATCCTGCTCACCGCCATCGGCGTCGC
>DAHUZG010000019.1 GCA_027306715.1 Acidimicrobiaceae bacterium | reverse complement strand
CGGCTCGAGATCGACGTCGTCGTCAACTGCTGTCACGGCGGACCTGGCGAGGACGGCAGGTTGCAGGCGGCGCTCGACCTCGCCGGCATCGCCTACACCGGCCCGAGCGCGGCGGGAGCCGCTCTCGGGATGGACAAGCTCGCCTTTGCCGCGGTGGTCGCCGGCGCAGGTCTGCCGACGCTGCCGCGGGTGGCGCTGCTCGAGAGCGACGAGGAGCTCGCCTTCGGCGGGCCGTACATCGTCAAGCCGCGCTATGGCGGGTCGTCGATCGGCATCGAGGTCGTGAGCGACCTGCCGACCGCCCTGGCACAGCTGCGCTCGAGCGTGCACCTCCGACGCGGGGCGGTCGTCGAGCCGTACCGGCCGGATCTCTACGACCTCCAGCTCGCGGTGCGCACCTGGCCGCAGCTCGAGCTCTCGGCGATCGAGCGGCCGTTGCGCTCGGCCCGCGGCGGCGAGATCCTCGGATACGCCGACAAGTACGTCGGCGGCGAGGGCATGGTCTCGGCGCCGCGAGAGCTCCCGGCGCAGCTCGCGACGCAGGTGGAGGCGCAGCTGCGAGAGATCGCCACCGAGGTCGCTCGACTGTGTGAAGCGCGCGGCGTGTGCCGCATCGACTTTCTCTCCGACGGGCAATCGCTCTTTGTCAACGAGGTCAACACCATCCCCGGCTCGCTCTCCCGCCATCTCTTCGTGGACCCTCCCCTGGCCTTCGACCGCCTCCTCGCCGACCTCGTCGCCGAGGCGGCCGCCCGCCCGGCGGCTCAGCTCTCGGCCGCCGGCGCTGACGGCCGCGTGCTGCGATCCGCCGGCTCGATCTCGTCGAAGCTCGCCTGAGCCGGGGCCGTGCCCTTCCCGCCGCGTCTGCTGCAGCCCGGTGAGGAGGTCCTGCTCGACAGCCGACCGCGGCTCTGGCGCCTGGCGCACCCGGCGCTGCTTGTCCTCGCGGTCGTCGCCGGCGCCGTGGCGACCGTCGCCGCCTGGGCGGCTGCGCCGGTGTGGTTCGGCTGGGTGCTGCTCGCCACCTTTGCCCTTGCCGTCGTCCGTCTCGCCGCCAAGACGGCGGCCTGGCGGGCGGAGAGCCTCACGGTGACGACCCGGCGGGTCGTGCACCGCAGCGGCGTGCTGAGACGGACGTCGCGGGAGATCCCGGTGACGAGCGTGCAGTCCGTCTCGTACCAGCAGGGTCTTTTCCAGCGTGTGATCCGCACCGGCGATCTGCTCGTCGCCGCCGCCGGCGACTCGGTCGAGTCCTTCGCCGACGTGCCGGATCCGGCGTGGGTGCAGACGCTCGTCTCCTCTGCGCTCGAGCGCCGGAGCGGTGCCGTCGTGGTCCAGGACCCCCTTTTGCCGCAGGGCGCCCGGCAGCCACAGCGACGTGTGCCGGCGCAGGGCCCAGGACCGGCGCAGGGCCCAGGACCGGCGCAGTGGTGGCCCGATGAGGGTCGCTTGGGCGTCGGCGAGGGGGCGGGCGCAGCAGACCTCTGGCGTGAGGAGGAGTGCTCCGTCTCCGGTGAGCATCGGAGGAGCGCCGTTGCGGATGCAGCCGGTGAGGACACCGGCGGGTGGGATACCGACCCTGTGCCGGTGCTGGCACCCTTGGCGCGCCCGTCCGCCGGCTCGCCGGCCGGTGGTGCCGGTGGTGCCGGCGGTGCCGGCGCTGCCGGTGGTGCCGGCGGTGCCGGCGGCAGCCGGTCCGGTCCCACTGCGCCGATGGCGGCGGGCGACGTCGTCGCCCAGATCGAGCGCCTCGGTGCCCTCTACGAGCGTGGCCTCGTCACCCGCGAGGAGTTCGAGTCGAAGAAGGCGGAGCTGCTTGCCCGGCTCTAGCGACTGGAGGTGGCGCCGCCCCCCTACGGCCCTCGACCCCGCCGGCGAAGCCGTTGCTAGCGTGGGTCGATGCCGGCCAGCCGATCGGTGACGGCGGACCGGTCGGCCCGCCCGGAGCGAGCAGGCGCCGGGGACCGACGCCTGCGGTTCGGCCCGAGCGCGCTCGCCACGCCGGCCAACCTGCTGACGCTGTTGCGTCTGCTCGCAGCCCCGGCCTACGCCGCCCTGCTGGCGATCACTGGACCGGAGTCGTGGCTGCTGTGGACGCTGTGGCTGGTCCTAGCGGCCTCCGACGGGATCGACGGCAAGCTCGCCCGGCGCCAGGGCGCCACCCGCTCGGGCGCCTTCCTCGACCCGCTGGCCGACAAGTTCCTCGTCCTCGGGGCGATGGCGGTGCTGGCGAGCTCGGGGGTCTTCGCCGTGCTACCGGTCGCCTTGATCGGAGCTCGAGAGGTGGCGATGAGCGCCTTCCGCGGCTACGCAGGCAGGCGCGGCGTCTCGGTCCCGGCACGTCGAGCCGCCAAGGCCAAGGCCTGGCTGCAGGACTTCGCCGTCGGCTTCGTCGTCCTCCCGCTGACCGCCCACCACCTCAGCATCGCCCGCGTCACCCTGTGGGCGGCTGTCGTGCTCACGCTCCTCTCCGGGCTGCAGTACGCCCTCGACTCCCGCCGGCTGCTCGACAGCGGGCCGGCTCCCGCCGGCGCGTGACGCCGGCGGAGCGCTGAGCCGGCACCGCTGTGCGCGTCGAGATCGTCGCCGTCGGCAGCGAGCTGCTCCTCGGCCAGATCGTCGACACCAACTCGACGTGGATCTCCGAGCAGCTGGCGGCCGCCGGGATCGACTGCTATTTCCAGACCCGCGTCGGCGACAACGTCTCCCGCATCCGCCAGGCGCTCGAGATCGCCCTCGGGCGAGCCGACGCCGTGATCACCTGCGGTGGCCTCGGCCCGACCCAGGACGACCTGACGCGGGAGGCGATCGCCGAGGTGATGGGCGTGCCGTTGCGGCGGGATCCCGAGGTGCTGGCGACCGTCGAGGCCATCTTCAGCGGGCGGGGCCGGAAGATGACCGAGAACAACGCCCGCCAGGCCGACGTCCCCGAAGGCGCCTCCGTGATCGCCCAGCGTGTCGGCA
>DAHUZG010000018.1 GCA_027306715.1 Acidimicrobiaceae bacterium | reverse complement strand
CACCGAGAACATGCCCGGCGCCAGCGCGATGAAGCCTGGCGACGTGCTGCGGATGCGCAACGGTCGCAGCGTCGAGGTGCTGAACACCGACGCCGAGGGGCGCCTCGTGCTCGCCGACGCGCTCTCGCTCGCCTCCGAGCTGCACCCCGATGCCGTGGTCGATCTCGCCACCCTCACCGGCGCCTGCGTCGTCGCCCTCGGCAGGAAGGTTGCCGGGCTGATGGGTACCGACGACTCGCTCCTCTCTGCGCTGGGCGCCGCCGCCGCCGCTGCCGGCGAGCAGGTCTGGCACCTGCCACTGCCCGAGGCGTACCGGGTGCTTCTTGACTCCGAGGTCGCCGACTTGAAGAACGTCGGGCCCTCGGGTCAGGCCGGCGCGCTCGTCGCCGGCTTGTTCCTGCGTGAGTTCACCGGCGGCACGCCGTGGGCTCACCTCGACATCGCCGGACCGGCCCGAAGCGAGGAGGACGACGGCTACCTGCGAAAGGGGGCGACAGGTTTCGGCGTACGGATCCTGTTGGAGCTGCTCGAGTCGGGACGGCTCGCCCGGATCGGCGGTGGTTCCGAGGCGTAGGGTTGCCGCCGTGACCACCGCAAGCGGTACCGACGGCGAGCCCGGCAGCGTGCTGTCCGAATCGCCCCCCCGTCAGCAGGGAGCCGAGCCGGAGCCCGTGGCCGGCGTCGACCCCTCGGCGCCGTGCGCGCCTTTCACCCTCGCCATCGACATCGGCGGCACCGGTCTCAAGGCCTCGGTGCTCGACGCCGACGGCCGGATGGTCGCCGACCGGGTGCGTGTCGCCACGACGTACCCGCTCCCCCCCGACCAGCTCGTCGAGGACCTTGTCAATCTCGTCGCTCCTCTTCCGCGCTACGAGCGGGCCTCGGTCGGCTTTCCCGGAGTGGTACGCGGCGGCTTGGTGCTGACCGCTCCCCATTTCGTCACCACCCACGGCCCGGGTAGCGAGATCGACCCGTCGCTGCAAGCGGCCTGGGCGCGGTACGACCTCACCGGGGTGCTCACCGAGCGCCTTGGTGCGCCGGTGCGCCTCGCCAACGACGCCGACCTCCAGGGCCTAGCCGTGATCAAGGGCGCGGGCTTGGAGCTCGTCGTCACCCTCGGCACCGGCGTCGGAACGGCGCTGTTCTGGCATGGCGCGCTCGCCCCCCACCTCGAGCTCGCCCATCACCCCTTTCGGAAGGGCCAGAGCTACAACGAGCAGCTCGGCGACGACGCCTTGCAGCGGGCCGGGCTGTCGAAGTGGCGGCACCGGCTGCTCGACGCCCTCGACAACTTTGCCGTGCTTCTCAACTTCGACCGCTGCTACCTCGGCGGAGGCAACGCTCGCCACGCCGACGGCCATGTCGATCCGTCGATCGAGATCGTCGACAACCTCGCCGGCATCCTCGGCGGCATCAAGCTCTGGGAGACGACGATCACCTGAGCCCGACGCCCGACGCCCGACGCCCGACGCCCGGCGCCCGACGCCCGGCGCCCGGCGCCCGGGACATGTCGGCG
>DAHUZG010000185.1 GCA_027306715.1 Acidimicrobiaceae bacterium | reverse complement strand
ACTCGATCGCCGCCTCGTCGACGTCGTCCATCTTGTAGTAGGTCATCGGCACGTGGCCGACCGGGACGGCCTTGTGGATCGCCACCACCTTGAGCCCGAGCTGGCGGGCGCGCTCGAAGACCGGGAAGGCCACCTCGGGATCGTCCATCAGCCAGCCCTTGGCCTTGTTGCCGACCCAGGTGTTCGGATAGAGCTTGAGCCCGACCGGCTGCAGCAGCTCCACCTGGCGGTCGAGCTCGTCGAGGCACCCGTCGGCGAGGGGGTCGATCCCGGCGTAGAGGAAGAATCGCTTCGGCCAGCGCTGCTGGGCCTCGACCGCCTTCTCGACCGAGCAGCTGCCGTCCTTGTAGGCGCCGATGACGAGGACGTGGTAGGTGGCGAGGTCGGTCGGCGACTCGAGGAACACGACGTTGGCCATGTCCTCCATCGACCAGTTGCGGATGAAGCCCTCGGGCTGCAGCCGGTAGCCGGGCAGAGAGGTGCGGAAAGTCGCCTGCTGGACGTCGTTGACGAGGACTGCGCCGGCGGGGGAGGTGTAGTTCGACGGGTCCTGGTTGTAGGCGTGGACGACGGCGTCGATGACGGGCATGCCGTTGATCACGGCGGTCTCCCTCCTGCGAGCCCCTGCGGGACACACGTACCGAATCGTGAGAGGTCGAACGTAGCCCGCGGAGGCCGCCGTCGCCACGGCTGCGCTGGCCCCGAGCCGGTCCCTCGGCCCGGCGTGCTCCGGGCGTGCTTTGCTGTGGCGATGCTCCTCCTCGCGCCACCTTCGGTGTACCGGGCGCCGTACCGGGGGTCACGGTGAGCCTCGCGCCAGCGAGCCGTGGCGTGCTCCCCGACTGGATGCTGCGCCAGGCGATCGGCGAGGGCGTGATCGACGCCGGCCGCTTCACGATCCCGGCGTCGAACCTCCAGCCGGCGAGCCTCGACCTGCGGCTCGGCGAGATCGCGCACCGGGTCCGCTGCAGCTTCCTTCCCGGCGAGTCGACGGTAAAGGAGAAGCTCGAGCACTACACCTTCGACCAGCTCGACCTGCGCGGCGGGGGAGCGGTGCTCGAGATCGGCAGGCCCTACCTGATCGAGCTCAAGGAGCGCCTCGCCCTCCCGCCGGACCTGCGGGCCAAGGCCAACCCGAAGAGCTCGACCGGGCGCGTCGACGTCTTCACCCGTGTCATCACCGACCGCGGCCACCGCTTCGACGAGATCGCCGCCGGCTACCACGGCCCGCTGTGGCTCGAGGTCGTACCGCTCTCGTTCGCCGTGCGCGTCCGCGAGGACCTGAGCCTCAACCAGCTGCGGCTGCTGACGGGACGCCCGGACATGACCGACGAGGAGCTGACCGAGTTCCACGCCACCTCGCCCCTGCTCTTCCGCCGCCAGGAGCCGGTGCCGGGTGACGAGCTGCACCTCGCCGACGGGCTCTTTCTCGGGTTGGACCTGCGTGGCGACGACGCCCGCCACGTCGGCTACCGGGCCCGGGAGGGTGCCCCGTTGCTCGACCTCACGGCGCGCCGGCCCGTCGACGCCGACGCCTACTGGGAGCCGGTGCGAAGCGAGGAGGGCAACCGGCTGGTGCTCATCCCTCGCAAGTTCTACCTGCTCATGTCCGACGAGGCGGTGGTGATCCCGCCCGGTGTCTCGGCGGAGATGACGGCCTACGACCCGACGAGCGGGGAGCTGCGCACGCACTACGCGGGCTTCTTCGACCCCGGCTTCGGCTACGACCCGGCGGCGGGACTGTGCGGCTCGCGGGCCGCCCTCGAGGTGCGCGCCCACGACATCGAGTTCATGATCGAGGACAGCCAGCGGGTCTGCAGGCTCACCTTCCAGCGGATGCTCGCCGAGCCGCAGTCCCTTTACGGATCGGGCATCGGCTCCTCTTACCAGCAGCAGGACGAGACCCTCTCCAAGTACTTCGGCCGCTCCCGGAGCTGAGCCCGCCGCCGGCCGGCTCGCCGGCGGGGAGCGAGCCCGCTACCATCGCCGCCGCCCGACGCAGACCGCCCGGCGCGGACCGCCCGCCTCCTTTGGCTCGGCAGAGCGGACGTGCATCCGGCGGGGAGAGGAGCCAGACGTGCCCGCACCAGCCCGTCCGCCGCTCTCGCTGCCGGCGACGACGGCGGAGCTCCTGCTCGCCCTCTTCGCCGAGCAGGGAGTGCGGTACGTCTTCTTCAATCCCGGCACCGACACCGCTCCCCTGCAGGAGGCGGTTCTGACGTTGGCGAAGCGGGGAGCGCCGTGCCCGGAGATCCTTACCTGCACCCACGAGAGCGCCGCCCTTGCTGCTGCCCACGGCTACTTCCAGGCCACCGGCGATCCTCAGGTCGTCGTCGTCCACGTCGACCTCGGCACCCAGAACCTCGGTGCGATGCTGCACGACGCCCAGCGGGACCACGCCGGGGTCGTGATCCTTGCCGGCAAGGCCCCCTACACCGTGGACGGGTCGGTGCCCGGCGGCAAGTCGAACGACATCCACTGGCAGCAGGACGAGCCGGACCAGATCGGCATCGTGCGCAACTACGTGAAGTGGGCCCAGGAGATCCCCCGCGCCGACGTCGCCGCCCGCGCCGTCGGGCGCGCCCTTCAGGTGGCGCGGTCGTCCCCGACCGGGCCCACCTACCTGATGATCGCCCGCGAGGTGCTGATGGAGCCGGCGGTGCTGTCGCCGACGGACCTGCCGCAGGGCTACGCGCCGGTGAGCGCTCCGGCCGCCGACCCCGACGCGCTGGCGGCGGCAGCCGCCGTCCTCGCCGGCGCCGAGAGGCCGGTGATCGTGACGTCGCGCCTCGGACGTGACCCCGCCGCCGTGCCAGCGCTGACCGAGCTCATGGAGCTGCTCGGAGCGCCGGTGCTCGGCCGCCAGGAGGCGGTCAACTGCTCGTGGCGCCACCCGCTGCTGTTGCGCTCGACCGAGGCCGCCCGCGCCGCCCTCGGGGAGGCCGACGCCGTCCTTGTCGTCGACTGCGTCGTGCCGTGGATCCCGTCACAGGCCGGCCCGCCGGCTGCTGCGACCGTCGTCCAGATCGATCACGACCCTCTGCACGCCGACATCCCGTTGTGGAGCTTTCCTGTCGACATCTCGATCACGGCCCGCTCGCGTCTCGCGCTGAAGAGCCTCCTTGCGGCGCTGCGTGGAGCCGGCGAGGACGATCCCGCCCTTCAGCAGCGGTGGGCGGCTCGCAGCGCCACGCTCTCGGCAGGACGGGGGGGACCGCCGGCGGGACCGGTGGCCGATCCGTCGGCGCCGCCGAGCGCGGCGGACGTGATGGCGGCGCTCAGCGGCGCCCTCTCGCTCGAGGACGCGGTGCTCGACGAGTCGGTGACGAACAAGGCGGCGGTGGTCGCCCACCTCGACCGCGACCTGCCGGGGACCTTGTTCTCGGCGGGAGCCCCCGGCCTCGGCTGGTCGCTCGGCGCGGCGGTGGGGGTCAAGCTCGCCGACCGCTCGCGAAGGGCCGTCGCCGTGGTCGGCGACGGCGCCTTCATGTTCGGCCAGCCGCTCGCCGCCTTCATGCTCGCCGACGAGGCGCGGGCACCGTTCCTCGCCGTCGTGCTGAACAACCGCGGCTACCGGGCGAGCAGGCAGCCGGTCTTCGATCTGTACCCCGACGGCCTGTCCCAAGCGGCAGGCGACGCCGTCGCCACGCGCTTCTCGGCCTCCCCGGACTTCGCTGTTCTGGCGGCGGTGTGCGGCGGCCACGGTGAGCGCGTCAGCTCCTGCGCCGAGCTCGCCCCGGCGATCGACAGAGCCCTCGAGGCCGTCGACGCCGGACGCTGCGCGACGATCGACGTGCTGCTCGCCGGCGCCTGAGGCGGCGAGCAGCCCTGCCGCCACGGCGCCTCCTGAGGGGAACGGGAGGCGCCGCCGGGAGATCATGCCAGCCGGAACACCCGGCGCGGGAGACCGTAGGCCAGCTCGGTCGCCACCTCGAGCGCCTCCTCCTCGGGCAGGCGGTGCTCGGCCACGAGGCGGGCGAGGTAGGCGGCGTCGCAGCGCCGGGCGACATCGTGGCGCGCCGGGATCGAGCACAGCACCCGGGCGTCGTCGACGAACCCCGACGTCTTGTAGAAGCCGGCGCTGTCGGTGACCGCCGTCCGGTAGCGGCGCATCGCCCCGGGCGTGTCGAGGAACCACCACGGCGCACCGAGGTAGAGCGAGGGGTAGAAGCCGGCGAGCGGCGCCAGCTCGCGGCTGAGCGTGGACTCGTCGAGGGTGAAGACGACGATGCGGAAGCGCGGATGGGTGCCGTAGCGCTCGAGCAGCGGTCGCAGCGAGCGGGTGTACTCGGTGGCGAGCGGGATGTCGTGGCCGCCGTCGGAGCCGGCGGCGCGCCAGGTGGCCGTGTGATGATTGCGCAGCACTCCCGGGTGCAGCTGCATGACGAGGCCGTCGTCGCACGACATGCGCGCCATCTCGCAGAGCATGTGGCGGCGGAAGGCGGCCGTTTCCTTCGGCACGGCTCCGCCCGCCAGCGCCGCACGGTAGATCCGGGACGCCTCGGCGGCAGGCAGCGGGATCGCCGCCGCCTCCGGCGTCCCGTGGTCGCTCGAGGTCGCTCCGCAGGCGGCGAAGAAGCCGCGGCGCTGCTCGAGTGCCGCGATGTAGCCCTCGTAGCTGCCGGTGTCGATGCCGGCCGCGCCGGCGAGAGCAGCGACGCCAGCGGCGAACCCGACCTCGCCCGGATCGAGGTAGCGGTCGGGCCGGAAGGTCGGCACGACGCGGCCGGAGAACGTCGGGTCGGCAGCGAGGGCGATGTGGGCGGCGAGGTCGCCGGCGGGATCGTCGGTCGTGGCGAGGACCTCGACACCGAACCGCCGGTAAAGGGCGCGCGGCCGGAGCTCCGGCTGGAGGAGCTTGTCCGACAGCTCGTCGTAGAGCCGGTCCGCTGTCTCGGGCGCGGGGCGCAGCGAGACGCCGAAGACCTCGACGAGCTCCGCCTCGAGCCACTCCCGAGCCGGCGTGCCACGGAAAGCCCACCAATGATCACACAAGGTGCGCCAGATCTCCCTCGGCGGAGGCTTCTTCGGTCCGAGCCCGAGACGCTCGAGGTCGACCCCGTGGGCGTGCAGCAGGCGGGTGACGACGTGATCCGCGACGACGAACAGCGACGCGGGATCCGAGTACGGCTTGTCCTCGGCGAGCAGTGACGCCTCGACATGCCCGTGTGCCGAGACGATCGGCAGATGGCGTGCAGCATGGTAGAGGCGCCCGGCGATCCGGCGCGTCTCCGGCTCGGCGGGGAGCAGCCGGTCCGGGTGCAGCTCGATCCTGCTCATGGCGAGGTCGTGCTGCGGCGTCGCGGCCTGCGGGGCGGCGGCTGCAGCCGCCCCGCAGTGAGATCCACCTAGCTCCCGCCGAGGTCGACGGCGTGCACCAGCAGATGGTATAGCCGGGAGAAGCGGCCACGAGGCGCCCGCCACCGATCTGGCGAGCAGGCGAGCGGGTAGGTGGCCGCCTCGGGCCGGCGGGGGGCCGAGGTGGGCGCGATCGGGCATGATCGTGTCATGTCCTCGGGGCTCACAGCGGGCGGCGACGGTGTTCCGCGCGCCGCAGCGGGCGCTCACGCACCTGGTCACGGCGACGATCTCCCGGCGGTCGCCGTCCGCGGGCTGACGAAGCGCTTCGGCGACGTCGAGGCGGTGCGCGGCATCGACGTGGAGGTGGATGCCGGCGAGACGTTCGGCTTCCTCGGACCGAACGGAGCCGGCAAGTCGACCACGATCGGCATCCTCTGCACCCTCGTCCGCCCGAGCGGCGGGACAGCCGTCGTCGCCGGCTACGACGTCGTGCGCCAGCGCGACGAGGTCCGCCGCAGCATCGGCCTCGTCTTCCAGGACACCACGCTCGACAACTACCTCACCGCCGAGCAGAACCTGCGATTCCACGCCGATCTCTACGGCGTGCCGCGTGCCGCCGTCGGCTCGCGAATCGACGAGGT
>DAHUZG010000015.1 GCA_027306715.1 Acidimicrobiaceae bacterium | reverse complement strand
AGCCGACCCCGAGCTCGCCGCCGAGCTGCGGGGCGTTCTGAGGAGCGGTGACGACTACGCGAGCTCGGCCAAGCCCTGGTCTAGCGGCGAGCTGGTCGCAGCTGCCCGGTGGCCGCTCGGTCGATCCCGAGGCTGCGGCCGCTCCCGGTGACGACGACCCCGTAGTCGCGCCGGGCAGACTCGATCGACACGTACCCGGCGCGCACGTCGGCGAGGACCCTCTCCGGGTCGCGCTCGAGAGGGTCATAGAAGCCGCCGCCGCCTCCCATCTCGGTGATCCAGCTGTCACCCGGCTCGAGCCTGAGCGGGCGCACCTTGCCGGAGTCGAAGGTCTCGAGCGTCCCGTCGCTGCGGCGGATCGCCACCCGGTTGGGCCGCGCGTCGCGCCCACCGAGCAGGCCCCAGGGCGCGCAGACGGTCCGCTCCACCTGTGCTTGGTACATCGCCGGAACGAGCGTCTCGGCCTCCTGGACGCAGCCGAGTCCGCCCCGGAAGCGGCCGGGACCCCCGGAGTCCTGGCGCAGCTGGCGCCTGAGGACGACGACCGGCGCCTTGGACTCGCTCGCCTCGACCGGAGTGTTGTGCGTGTCGCCGTCGTTCGAGCAGACCGTGGCGCTCATGCCGTCCCCGCCGGCGGTCGCCCCGAAGCCTCCGCCGACGAGGCCCATCTCGCCGAAACCGGCGGAGGACAACGCCCCGGTGACGGGGTCGACGAACCCGAAGGCGCTGCCGATGCCAAGATCGGCATGGTGGCCCGAGAGCACCCTGTCCGGACAGGCCGGCGCCAGCGCCTTGAAGATCGTGTCGACGACGGTCATCGGCACCGTCATCCAGAACCGCATCGCCGACGGCTTGGTCGCCGAGATGACGCGACCGGGCGGGAGGACGATGTCGAGGGCCCGCAGCGCCCCGTCGTTGATCGGGTAGACGGTCGGCGTGGTGAGGAACTTGAACGCCACCTCGGCGGCTGATCGGCCGGCAGTCGGGCCGGAGTTGAAGTACCCCGCCACCTGGGGCCCGACGTCGGAGAGGTCGACGGTCATCTGGTCGCCGCGGACCTCGACCGACACGGCGATCCGGATGTGCTTGCCGAGCACGACGCCGTCGTCGTCCATGAACGACTCGGCCGTGTAGACGCCGTCGGGGATCGTCTCGACCTCGGCACGGGCGAGGCGCTCGGACTGGGCGAAGAGCTGCTCGACGCTCGCCTCGAAGGCTTCGTTTCCGTAGCGCGCCAGCAGCTCGGAGAGCCGTCGCTCGCCGGTGCGCACCGAGGCGATCTGGGCCCGCATGTCCCCCATCGCACGCTCGGGAAGACGGCAGTTCATGCGGATGATCGAGGTCAGCTCGTCGTCCTGGCGGCCGGCCTTGACGAGCTTGACGAACGGCAGCTGCAGGCCCTCGGAGTAGATGTCCTGCGTGACGCCGCCGAGCACGCCGCCGACGTCGACCCAGTGCGCCATCGAGGAGGAGAAGGCCATCAACCTGCCCTCGTTGAAGACCGGCGTCGTGAAGATCATGTGGTTGAGGTGACTGCCCATGACGTCGGGGTCGTTGGTGAGCAGGATGTCGCCCGGCTCGATGTTCTCAGGCCCCCAGAAGGCGAGCTTGGCCTTGATGCAGTCGGACAGGCCGCGGATGAACATCGGCAGGCCGAGCCCGATCGAGAGCGTGTCGCCGTGGGCGTCGAACAGCCCCACGGTGAAATCCTCGGCTTCGTAGATGATCGGGTTGTAGGCCGTACGCATGAGGTTGGTCTTCATCTCGCCCGTGATCGCCATCAGGCCGGAGCGGATGACCTCGGTGGTGAAGGGATCGAGCGCAGGTGCCGGCCCTTGCCGAGCCGGAACCCCGGGCACGCTCATCGTCTGGCTCCGAGGTGGATGACGAGATGGCCGTAGCGGTCGACCTCGAGGCTGTCACCGGGCTCGACGACCGTCGTCGATGCCGTCTCCTCGATCACCGCCGGCCCCTCGACGAGGTTGCCGGCGAGCAGCGCCTCGCGCGCGAGCACCCGGGCGGGCGTCGCCCCGGAGAGCGGGAAGACGACGCTGCGCTCGCCCCGCTCCGAAGACGCCGGCGGCGTCGCCGAGCCCCGCTCGATCTCGGCCAGCACGGGCTTGGCCAGACGCCCGATCGCCGACAATCGCAACGTGACGACGTCTGCCGGCTGCTCCTCGGCGCTGTGGCTGTAACGCTGCTCGTGGGCCTCGTCGAACAGATGCTTGAGCTCCTTGCGGCCGACGTCGTCGTCAGGGTCGAAGCTGGCAGGCAACCGGACGGTCACCGAGTGCTCCTGACCCACGTAGCGCATGTCGGCGGCGCGCTCGAACACGACACGGTCGGTGGCGATGCCGGAACGCTCGAGCGCCCCGCGTCCCTCGTGCTCGAGGCGTGAGAACTCCTGCTCGAGCTCCGCCATCGGCAACGAGGCGAGGCGACGGAACAGCGTCTGGGCGAGGTCACGGCGGAGATCGGCCATCAGCATCCCGACAGCAGAGAAGTGGCCCGGTGAGACCGGCACGACGACGGTGCTGATCGACAGCTCCTTGGCGACCGCGGCGGCGTGGAGCGGCCCCCCGCCTCCGAAGGCGAAGAGCGTGAAGTCACGGGGGTCGAGGCCGCGTTGGAGGGTGACGCCGCGCACGGCGTTGGCCATCTGGGCGGTGGCCACCTCGAGCATGCCGGAGGCGGCCCGCTCGAGGTCGACCCCGAGGGGCTCGACGACCCGGTGGCGCAAGGCGGCCCGCGCCGCCTCGGGATCGAGGACCATCTCGCCGCCGAGGAACCGCTTCGGATCGAGTCGGCCGAGCGCGACGTTGGCGTCGGTGATCGTCGGCTCGAGCCCGCCGCGCCCGTAGCAGGCGGGACCAGGCTCGGCACCGGAGCTTCGCGGACCGACGTGCAGGCCGCCGCCGTCGTCGAGCCAGGCGATGCTGCCGCCTCCGGTGCCCACCTCGACGATCTCGAGCACCGGGATCCTCATCACGAGGCCCTCGTTGTAGCCGCCGACGAAGTAGTCGGGCGAGAAGCTCGGCTCGCCGCGGCGGATGACGCAGGACTTGGCGGTCGTGCCGCCCATGTCGAAGCTCACCGCCGAGTCGATGTCGAGCAGCTCGCACAGCGCCATCGTGCCGACGACGCCGCCTGCCGGACCGGACTCCATCATCTGCACGCATTGGCGGCGGGCGTTCTGCAAGTCGGTGAGGCCGCCGTTGGACTGCATGATCAAGAGGCTGCCGCCGAACCCGTCGCCGCGCAGCCCGGACTGGAGGCTGGCGAGATAGTCGCTCACCCTGCGACCGACATAGGCGTTGGCCGCGGTGGTCGAGGTCCGCTCGTACTCGCGATACTCGCGGGAGAGCTCGTGGGAGACCGAGACGTAGAGGTCCGGGCTCGCCTCACGGAGGATCTCGGCCATCCTTGTCTCGTGGTCGGGATAGCGGTAGGCGTGGAGGAAGACGACGGCGACGGCTTCGACCCCCTCCTCGACAAGCAGGCTGGCGAGCCGGCGCGCCTCGGCCTCGTCGAACGGCGCCCGGACGGTGCCGTCGGCAAGGACCCGCTCGTCGAGCTCGTAGACCATCTCCCGGGGGACGAGCGGGCGGTGCTTGCGAAATCGCGGGTTGAACGAGTCCGGCCTGTTGATGCGCCCGATCTCATAGACGTCGCGGAATCCCTTGGTCGTGACAAGAGCCGTCCTTGCTCCCTGGCGCTCGATGATGGCGTTGATGACCAACGTCGACCCGTGGATCACCGAGTCGATGCCCGTGAGGTCCGGGGTCGTGCGAGTGATGCCTTCCCGGACGCCCTGCTCGAGCGCCCGGGGCGTGGAGAGGGTCTTCGACAGCAGGATCTCACCGGTCGTCTCGTCGTAGGCGGCCACGTCGGTGAAGGTGCCGCCGATGTCTGCGGCTACCCGCACGTCGTCCCTCCGGCTCCGACCGACGGAGCCGCCGCCGCGCCCCTCGTCCTCTCAGCTGCAACGGTGGTTCGCAAGGAACTCAGCCTCCCACTCTCGCCAGGTTCGCTCGACTCGTTCGACGGCTCCGGAGATCGGATCGCCGCCTTCTGCCTCGGGGCTCGCCTCGACGAGGCCGACGACCCGCAGGTCCAGAGCCGCCAGATGGGGATCGGCGCAGTAGTGCGGTCGAACGAGGACCTCGCCGCTCGTCTCGAGCACCTCGAGGGCCCGCTCGACGCCCTCGCCCGTCGCCCCGTGACCCACCACATCGGACCGCAGCTCGGCGACGAAGGCCGCCCGGCGTGGCCGGCGCCGCAGCGCCGCCAGCACCAGGTCACCGTCGCTCACCTCGCCGCTCACCAGTGACCGCTCATCGCTCATCGCTCATCGCCGTCTCTCGTCGCCAAGGCTTGCCCATCGTCTTCTGCTCCGGCCGCGCTAGGAGACGGTGTTGGTGAGGACGCCCACCTGCGGCGAGGACACCTCGACAGTGTCCCCGGGGTCGAGGAAGAGCTCGCGGGGGCGCTTCTCGCCCTCGGCCGGCCTCGGCGTGCTGTCGGCGGCCGTCCCCTTGGCCGTGCCGCCGGAGATGACGTCGCCGGGGACGAAGGTGAGGTCACGGGAGAGGAACTCGAGCACCTCGGGAAACGAGAAGATCATCGCCGAGGTGTCGAAGCGCTGGCGGGTCTCGCCGTTGACCTTGGTCTCCACCTCGAGCGACAGCGGGCTCAGCTGTTCGCCGACGACGATCACCGGCCCCATCGCCACGCAGCCGTCGAAGTTCTTGGCGAGGTTGTAGCTCATCGGGAAGGGGCGGCCCATGTTGTCCCGGATCGAGACGTCGTTGACGAGGGTGACGCCGAAGACGTAGTCCTCGAAGCGGTCTGCCGGGATGTCCTTGCCGCGCCGCGAGATGACGACGGCGGCCTCGCCCTCGTAGTCGAGGTACTCGGTGCGGCGCGGGTACGGCAGCTCGTCGCCCGGCCCGGCGACCTCGCTCGGCACCTTCCAGAAGCCCCACTGGCCGTTCTCACGGGCCTGGGCGGTGACAGCCTCCATCGAAAAGCCGCCGGTCATCCCCGCCAGGTGGTCGGCATAGTTGCCACCGACACAGGCGATGCGCCGGCCGGGCCACGGCGCCCGAAGGCGCGTCTGCTCGAGCGGCAGCGACCAGGCCGGGTCGAAGCCGTCCCGGCGGGCGAGGTCGAGCGCCTCCTCGGCGGCGTCGAGCGCCGAGCTGCCGTTGGCGATCAGCTCCCCGAGGCTCGAGCCGAGCCGCTCGGCCGCCACCTGCTCGGGCGAGGAGGCGCCGGCGCGGCGCAGGGACTCGGTGTAGGCGGCGGCGAGGTCGAGCACGTGCCCTCCCTCGAGCACGCCGAGACGCGCAGCCTCTCCGAAGAGCACGATCCTCATCTCTCGACTCCTTCCTCGGCCGCAGGTCGCTCCTCGGCCGCAGGTCGCTCCTCGGCCGCCGGTCGCTCCTCGGCCGCCAACCGCTCCCGAAGCTCGACGGTCGCCCTCGGGTCTATCTCGTAGCCTCTTTCCTGCCGGCGCAGGACGACGCCGTAGTCTCGCTCGGCCGAGGCGGGCGAGACGTAACCGGCTCGCACGTCCGCCAGCACCAGCTCGGGGTCTCGCTCGAGAGGGCTGTAGAAACCGCCCGCGCCGCCGGCCTCGCTCAACCAGCGGTCGCCCGCCTCGAGGCGCAGAGGCGCCACCTTGCCGGACCGGAACCGTTCGATCGTGCCGTCGGCGCGCACGATGCCGACCCGGTTGGCCATCCCGGGCCGGCCGCCGAGAAGACCCCACGGGGCGCAGTTCGTGCGCTCGACATGGGACTCGTAGAGAGCCGGGACGAGCGTCTCCTGCTCCTGGACGACCCCGAGGCCGCCGCGGTACCTGCCCGGGCCGCCGGAGTCGACGCGAAGGGCGCGGCGGATGACGACGACGGGCGCCTTCGCCTCGCCCGCCTCCACCGGGGTGTTGTGGGTGTCGCCGTCGTTGAGACAGACCGTGGCGGACATCCCGTCCGAGCCCGAGGTGGCGCCGAAGCCGCCGCCGGGCAGGCTGATGCCGCGACTCGTCCCGGCGTGCAGCGCCCCCGTGGCCGGGTTGATGAACCCGAACGCCACGCCCGAGATGAGGTCGGCATGGTGGCCGGCGAGGACACGCTCGGGGCACGCCGGCGCCAGCGCCTTGAAGATCGTGTCGACGACCGTCATCGGAACGGTCATCCAGACGCGCATCGCCGAGGGCTTCGTGGCCGAGATGATCCGCCCGGGCGGCAGCACGATCCGGAGCGGTCGGAAGGCGCCGTCGTTGATCGGGTACAGCGTCGGGGTGGTGACGAACTTGAACGCCACCTCGGCGGCCGAGCGTCCGGCGGTGGGGCCCGAATTGAAGTACCCGGCGACCTGTGGGGCGCAGCCCGAGAGGTCGATCGTCATCTCCCCGCAGCGGACCTCGACGCGGACCGCGATCGGGATGTGCTTGCCGACCACGACACCGTCGTCGTCCATGTACGACTCGGCCTCGTAGATCCCGTCCGGGATCGACTCGACGGCGGCGACGGCCCGCCGCTCGCTCTGGTCGAAGAGCAGGGCGACGCTCGAGCGGAAGGCGGCGTTGCCGTAGCGCGCGAGGAGATCGGCGAGGCGCCGCTGGCCGGTGCGGATGGCGGCCAGCTGAGCGCGCAGATCGCCCATCGCGCGCTCGGGAGCCCGGCAGTTCATCCGGATCAGCGCCGTCAGCTCGCGCTTCTCCTCACCCCGCTCGAAGATCTTGACGAACGGCAGCTGCAGCCCCTCGGAGTAGATGTCCTGGGTGACGCCGCCGAGCACGCCGCCGACGTCGATCCAGTGCGCCATCGAGGAGGAGAACGCGACGAGCTCGCCGTCGTTGAACACCGGGGTCGTGAAGATGAGGTGGTTGAGGTGGCTTCCCATCACCTCCGGGTCGTTGGTGAGAAGGACGTCGCCGGGAAAGATCCCGCCGCGCCCCCAGTGCTCGATCTTGGCCTTGACACAGTCAGACAGGCCGCGGATGAACATCGGCAGCCCGAGGCCGATCGACAGCGTGCCGCCGTTCTCGTCGAACAGCCCGACGGTGAAGTCCTCTGCCTCGTAGATGATCTGGTTGTAGGCGGTGCGCATGAGGTTCGTCTTCATCTCGCCGGTGATCGCCATCAGGCCGGCACGGATGACCTCGGCGGTGAAGGCGTCGACGGTGCCGCCCCCGGGAGCCGACGTCTCCGCGGCTGGTGCGCTCGTCACTGGCGTAGTGACCGGGACCGGCTCGCGGCGGGGGCGCCGGCCGACCGAGCGGCGGCCGACCGAGCACCGGCCGACCGAGCGCCCGCCGACCGAGCACCCGCCCGAGACAACGGTTCGACCACTGCCACCCCCGGCAGGCGCGGCCGTGGGCGAGATCCGGCCTTCACCGGAGCGGGAGTGTAGCCCGCCAGGAGGCGGGCAGAGAAGGCCAGTCACTACGTCCGCAGTGAGCACCTGGCTTCACATGCGGCACACCCGGCCCCAGCCGAGCGCTGGCCGCGCGAGACGGCTGTCATCGGCGGGCGCGGCCGGCCCCGGCCGCCCGACCGCCGACGCTGAGCAGCTCGGCCGCGTTGGCGCCGCGCACGCGCTCGCTGGCACCTGGTCCGAGGGCGTCGACCTGGGCCAGCAGCCGGGGCACGTCGGTCGGGTGGGGCCAGTCGGTGCCGAACAGCACCCGCTCCTCGCCGACGAGATCGACGAGCATCGCCAGTGCGTCGTGCTGGTAGGTGACGGCGTCATAGCGCAGGCGCCGGAGGTACTCGCTCGGCGGCGCCACGATGCGGCGCTCCCCCGTTGCTCGCTCGAGCTCGAACAGGTCCAGCCGGCCTGCGAGGTAGGGCAGGGCGCCGCCGGCGTGGGCGACGATGAGCTCGAGGCCCGGGAAGGTGTCGAAAAAGCCGCTCACGACGAGCTTGGCGACCGCGAGCGTGGTGTCGATCGGGAACCCGATCGAGGCGCGCACGGCGCTGAGGCCCATCGACCTGGAGCCGGGGGGGTCGGTCGGGTGAAGCAGCACCGGGAGGCGGCTAACCTCGATCCCGCGCCACACCGGGGCGAACAGGTCGTCGGTGAGATCCCGACCACGCACGTTGCAGAGCACGATGAGGCCGGCGGCTCCGATCCCGGCGGCACGCTCGAGCTCGGCCAGCGCCAGGTCGGGATGCTCGAACGGCAACGAGGCGAGGAATCGGATGCGATCGGGATGAGCGGCCTGAGCCGCCGCCATGGCGTCGTTGATCAGCCGTGCCGCCAGCGCGCTCGTAGCGCCGTCACCGAAATACACGTTGGGGCTGGTGAGCGAGACGACAGCGACGTCGATCCCGTACTCGTCCATCGCCGCGATCCGTGCCTCGTAGTCGAGCATCCGCGGATTGGTGCGCAACGACGCCTCGCCGTCGGCGCCGAGGATGAGCGGCCCGCTCGGGCCCTCGGTGAGCACCAGCTCCGGAGCCCCGCGCCGGCTGACGAGCTCGAGCCAGCCGGCGTCGACCATGTGGGTATGGATGTCGACCGTCGAAGAGCGCACGGCGATCGCCCCCCTCGTTCCTGCCGCCCGGATCCTGACGGCCGGTTCCCGCCCCGTTGACACCTCGTCCGCCACTGCTTAGCGTACCTACCAGAGTGACCACGATGTAAGGGCACGATCGAGCCCGGGGCACGAGCCCGGGGCAGGATCCCGGGGCAGGATGCAGGGGGAAAGAGCTACAGCCCGATCCAGGAGGGCAAGGGGGGGCGACGATGCGCCAGCACATCGAGAGCAGGCAAGCAGCCAGGCGACCGCAGCGGCACGGCAGGAACCGCTTTGTTCCACAGGCGGCACTCGCCGCGGCGCTCGGATCGCTCGCCATAGCCGGCGTGACCGGCGCCGCGGCGACAGGCGCCGGCGCCTCGAGCGGCGCCCGGGCGCGACCTGCGCGTGACCTCGCCCACCGCAGCACGAAGCCCTTCCGCGTCCTCATGCTCGGCGGCCTCACGGGGCCCGACGCAGCCGATGCCACCGCCGCCGAGCACGGCATGCAGGCGGGGGTCGACTACCTCAACGCACACGGCGGCATCGTCGGCCACCACATCGTCTTCCGAGCCGAGAACGATCAGGCCGAGTCGACGCTGGCGGTGACCGAGCTCAGCGGCTACCTCTCGAGCGGCACGCCCAACCTTGTCTGGCCGGGGTCGACGAGCACCGAGGGACTCGCCCTCGCCTCGACCTTGACCAGGGACAAGATCCTCGCCAACGGCGTGGTGTCGGCGCCCACCGTCGTCAACCCGAGCGTCAACCCGTACTTCTTCAACGTGACCGGTCCTCTCGAGGCGCAGGGCCGCGCCGAGGCGAAGTTCCTCGAGTCCAAGCACATCAAGAAGGTCGGCTTCCTCTATGAGAACTTCATCATCGGCACCGAGGAGTTCGCCGCAGAGTCGAAGTCGCTGACCAACGCCGGCATCACCGTCGACGCCGAGAACTACGAGCCGACGGCTCTCAACGTCACGCCGCAGATGCAGCGCCTCCAGTCCGACGGCGTGCAAGCAGTCGTGCTCGACGGCCTCGGCCAGCCGGTCGGCCTCGCCCTTCAGGCCCGTGCCACGCTCGGGTGGAACGTGCCGGTCATCGGCGACGCCCTGACGTCGGGGACCTTCGACCCGACCGGCGTTCCCGCCAGCGACCTGAGCGGCGTCAAGTGGCTGGTCCAGGCGAGCGACGTGTACACCTCTCACCCGAGCGCCGCCTTCAAGACCTTCTACTCCCGCATCCAGCGCTACGGGAAGATCGACGTCCCGCTCTTCGAGTACGCCGCGGGCTGGGACGTGATGATGCTCTCCGACCTGGCCGCCATCCAAGCGAAGTCGATCGCCGGCCCGGCGATGGCGAGGGCGCTCGAGAACCTCCACAAGGTGACGAGCCCCCCGTACGTGCTGGCCCCGTACGAGCACTACTCCTCGAACGACCACGCCCTGGCGGTGCCGTTGGCGATCGTCCCGATGGCGCCCCCCGAGGGCGGCCTTTACCTCGTCCCGCGAGGGAAGAAGCCGTAGCCGGACCTCCGTGCGCGGGGCGGGGCGGCGGGGCACAGGTGGGGTCGTGGCGCTGACGCGATGGTGACGACGCTGTGGTCTGGGCTCGCCACCGGAGCGGTGTACGTGCTCACGGCGCTCGGCTACAACCTCGTCTTCGTCACGGCCGGAGTCTTCAACTTCGCGCAAGCCCAGCTCGTCATGGTCGGCACCTTCGTCGCCTACGCCACGACGTCGCAGCTGCACTGGCCGATCGGGCTCGCGTTCGTGCTCGGGGCTGCCGCCGGCCTGTGTGTCGGGGCCGTCGAGGAGCGGCTCGCAATGCGCCCGATCGCCGGCCGGGGCGCGCACGGCGAGCTCGTCACGACGATCGGCGTAGCCATCGCACTTGACGGGCTCGCCGAGCTGGTGTGGGGATCGCAGCCGCTCAGCGTGCCGTTCCTCGGCCCGAGCAGCTCCTTTGCGCTGCTCGGCGGGCGCGTCCTGCCCGACCAGGTCGCTCTCGTCGCAGCGGCGGCTCTCCTCACCGCCGTGCTGCTCTGTTGGAGTCGCTACACCTTGACGGGGATCGCCTGTCTGGCCGCCTCCGAGGACCGCCAAGCGGCGATGCTGCGGGGCGTCAACGTCCGGCGCTTCACCTTCCTCGCTGTGGCGGTCGCCGGCGGGCTCGGTGCGCTCTTCGGGCCGCTGATCGGCCCGGACACGTTCGCGGTCTACAACCTCGGCGACTCGCTCGTGGCGTTCGCCTTCGTCGCGCTCGCCATCGGCGGATTCGGCAGCTACGGGGGCGCCCTCGTCGGCGGCCTCGGGGCGGGCGTGATCCAGGCCTTCTCGGAGTACTACCTCGGCGCCAACGAGAGCGACCTCATCCTCCTCGCCGTGCTGCTGCTCGTCCTCTCCGTCCGGCCGGCCGGACTGCTGGCACGGCCGAGCGTGCGGTCGGTATGACCGCCCACGCCCCAGCCCCGCAGCCGGCGGGAGGATCGGGTTCCGGGCTCGGGCCGCCGGACGACGCGGGGCGCCGGGCCGCTGCGGGCGCTCGGCATCAGGTTCGAAGCCTGGTGGCGAGGCTGTTCGAGGCACCGGCCGGCTTCGTTGTGCTCGCCGGCGTGCTCGCCGGCCTGCCGTGGCTCGGGATGAACCTGTTCGACCAGCAGCTTGCCCTGCAGGTGATCCTCTACGCCGTCCTCGTCGTCGGGCTCAACCTCACCTTCGGCTACGCCGGAGAGCTGTCGTTCAGCCAGCCCGCCCTGTTCGCCGTGGGCGCCTACCTCGGCGGGTACCTCGCCATCCACGGGACGAACGACGTGCTCGCCACCTGTGCCATCAGCGCCGTGGCGGCGGGCGCCGCCGGAGCCGTGATCGGCCTCCCGGCGCTGCGGCTGAGCGGCTGGGCGATGGCGATGGTCTCTTTCTTCGTCATCCTCGTGCTACCGGACCTGATCAACCTGCTGCAGAACCAGACCGGCGGCACGTCAGGTCTGGCGGGCGTCCCCCAGCCGAAGCTGCTCGGTGCGCAGCTCGACGCCGGCCAGTACTTCGCCGCCGCTGTGCTCGTATCGGCGCTCGTCATCCTGCTCGTGCGCAACCTCGTCATCTCCCGCCACGGGCGCGCCTTCCGCGTGCTGCGCGAGAGCCCCGTGCTCGCGCAGTCGCTCGGCATCAGCGTCTACTGGCTGAAGGTGCGCGCCTATGTCATCGGCTCGGCCACGGGCGGCGTGGCGGGAGCACTCTTCGCGTACCTGTTCAGCTATGTGAGCCCGACGAACTTTGGCTTCGACACCGCCATCGCCATCATCGCGGCATCCGTGATCGGCGGCACGCGCAGCATCTACGGGGCGCTCTTCGGGGCGGCGATAGTCGAGATCGGCCCCTTTGTGTCGACGGGATTCCAGCAGTACTCGCTCGTCGCCTACGGCGTCCTGCTCGTCGCCGCCGGCGTGCTCCTGCCGCTCGGGCTCGGAACCCTCACCCGCCGGGGGCTGGAGCCGCTCGTCGCCCGGATCCGGGGCGCCAGCCTGACGGCAGCTGGCCTGCCAGCCGCCGGCCCGGCGCCGCTTCCCCCAGACCAAAAGGGGTCCGCCAGCGGCGCCCCGGCCGAGGTCCGGCCCGACGGGGCAAGACGTCGCTCACTTCGAGTCGAGGAGCTGAGCAAGACCTTCGGCGGAGTGCGGGCGCTCGACGGGGTGACTCTCGAAGCGCCTCCGGGGCAGGTGACAGGCGTCATCGGCCCGAACGGGTCCGGCAAGACGACGCTTCTCAACCTCGTCGCCGGGGTCTACCCTCCGAGCGACGGCCGGATCGTGCTCGGCGGCACCGTCCTCAGCCCGCGCCAGGCACGTCGCTCGCTACGCAACGGCGTGGCCCGCACCTTCCAGACCCCGAGCATCCCGGTCGAGCTGACCACGCTCGAGGTCGTGATGACCGCCCGCTACCGCCTCGACTACGTCGGCGTGCTGGCGACGATGCTGCGGTTCCCACGCTACAGGCGGACGAGCAGGAGGGACGAGGCGGCGGCGCGTGAGGCGCTCGGGGCGGTCGGGATCGCCGAGCTCGCAGCGGTGGAGGCGTCGTCGCTCCCGCTCGGAACTCGGCGCCTCGTCGAGGTCGCCCGGGCGCTCGCGGCGCGGCCCGATGTCATGCTCCTCGACGAGCCCGCCTCGGGGCTCAGCGAGGTCGAGCTGCGGCGGCTCGCCGAGATCCTCAGCAGGTTCCGCCAGACGGGGGGTTCGGTGGTCCTCGTCGAGCACAACTTCGGCTTCGTCTCGACGGTCGCCGACACCGTGCACGTCCTCGATCTCGGGCGCCTCGTCGCCACCGGCACCCCGGCCGAGCTGCGCCAGCACCCCGAGGTCGTGCAGAGCTACCTCGGTCGGCGCCACGGGACCGACCGGCAGGCCGGCGTGGAGCCTCCGGCCGGGGCGGTGCGCCCGGCATG
>DAHUZG010000012.1 GCA_027306715.1 Acidimicrobiaceae bacterium | reverse complement strand
CGTCACGCTGACCGAGCTGCTCGCCACCGCTCTGGCGGCGCTCGAGGAGCGACCGGCGGTTCTCGTCAATGCCTCAGCCGTCGGCTATTACGGCGACCGAGGCGAGGAGATCCTCGTCGAGGGCAGCCGGCCGGGCAGCGGCTTCCTCGCTGAGGTCTGCGTGGAGTGGGAGGCCGCCACCGAGGCCGCCGAGGATGCCGGCATCCGCGTCGTCAACGTGCGCAGCGGCGTCGTCCTCGACCGCAACGGCGGCTTCGTCTCTTTCGTGCTGCCTCTGTTCGAGCGCGGCCTCGGCGGCCGGATCGGCGGCGGGGGGCAGTGGACGAGCTGGATCGCCCTCGAGGACGAGATCGCCGCCTTGCTCCACGCCGCCACCACGCCGTCGCTGAGCGGTCCGCTCAACGCCGTCAGCCCGGCTCCGGCGCGCAGCCACGAGGTGACCACGGCCCTCGCCACGGCGCTCGGGCGGCCCGCCCTGCTGAGCCTGCCGGCCGGCGCTCTGCGCCTGGCGCTCGGTCCGGACGCCTCGGGCTACGCACTGGCGAGCGAGCGGGTGCTCCCCCGGAAGCTGGAAGGAAGCGGCTTCGAGTTCGCCCATCGGGATCTCGACGGGGCGATCCGCGCCGCCCTCGCGCACGGCCCTGGCGCAGCGGGCGGCGCCCCACCCGCTTGAGCGCGCCGGCGCCGCCCGACCTTCTCGACGTCGCCATCGTCGGCGCCGGCCCCGCAGGATCGGCGGCGGCGATCACGCTCGCCGGCGCCGGCGCCCGCTGCCTGCTCGTCGACCGGTCTCGCTTCCCCCGGGACAAGTGCTGCGGCGACGGCCTCACGACCGGCGCGCTCCGCCGGCTCGACCGGCTCGGGCTCGACCCTGCGACGGTGCCGTCGCTGACGCCGGTCGACCGCCTCATGCTCCGCGGCCCGTTCGGCCATCACGGCGCCGTCGGGCTGCCTCGACGGCCGGGCCTGTTCGGTGCCGTCGCCCGCCGGAGCGACCTCGACGCCGCGCTCGTCGACCTCGCCGCCGGGGCCGGAGCGGCGACGGTCCTCGGCACGGCGATGCGGTCGCTGCGACTGCACGCAGAGCTCGAGGATGCCCCGCACCTGCCCGATGGCGATCCCCCGAGGGAGCGCAGGGTGCGGCCGAGCACTGCTGCGGGCGATCACGTCGAGCTCGCCCTCGAGGACGGGCGCGTCCTCGCCGCTCGCTTTTTGATCGCCGCCGACGGGGCCTGGTCGCCGACCCGACGCCTGCTCGCCGCCGGAGGGGCCGGCGGTCCCGGGGCCGCCGCCGGCGAAGCGGGCGCGGGGGGAGGGCGCGGCTGGCACGCCTTTCGCTGCTACGCGTCCGGCGTCTCGGGCCGTGCCGCCGGCGAGATGTGGGTCTGGTTCGAGGACTCGCTCCTTCCCGGCTATGCCTGGTCGTTCCCGCTCGCCGGGGACGCCGCCAACGTCGGCATCTGCCTGCGGCGGGGGGGAGCGTGCGCGGCCGTGAGCTCGCCGGGGCCTGGGAAGCCACCGCCTCCAGCCCCTTCCTCGCCTCGTTGCTCGGTCCGCGGGCACACCTCGGGCGAGCCCGCTCCTGGCCGATCCCGGCCGGCATCTCGCTGGCGGCCCTTTCCGCCGCAGGCGGCCGCGTGCTCTTCGCCGGCGACGCCGTCAGCTGTGCCGACCCGTTCACCGGAGAGGGGGTCGGGCAGGCGCTCGAGAGCGGGGTGGCGGCGGCCGAGGCGATCCTTGCCGCAGCCGGTGATCCGGCGGCGGCCGTCGCCGGCTACCGCGGCATGATGGCCCGCACGCTGCGGCGCGACCACGCCGTCGCCCGGGTGCTGTCGGCGGTGATGTCCCGCCCGGCGACGGCGTCGGCGGCGGTGCGTGCGGCCTCGAGCGGGCGCCTCGGTGCGGGCGCGAGCGGCAGGTGGCTGTTCGAGGACGTGCCACGGGCACCGATCACGCCCTCGGCGTGGCGGGCGCTCGTCGGAAACAGAAGAGCCCCCGGGGCCTTCGTCTCGCAGCCGGGCACCGAGATGCCGGCGACGCTCAGTCCCGGCGGTTCGCGCCGTTCCGGCGCACGTGGTCGTTGACGGCGTAATACGCCTCGATCGACTCGCCGGCGTCTCCCCAGAACCCTTCGTAGAGGTCGTAGGACATCTCGCCCTCGGCGACGTAATAGTTGTTGACGTCGGTGATCTCGAGCTCGTTCCGCCCTGACGGCACGAGGTTGGCGATCACCGAGAACACCGACGGGTCGTAGCAGTAGACCCCGGTGACGCAGTAACGGCTCGGCGGGTCGTGCGGCTTCTCGACGATCCGCACCACGGTGCCGTCGGGGCCGAGCTCGGGCACGCCGAGATGGCGGAGGTGCTCCTCCTCGGCGACCTCGGTGAGAACGACGCGGGCACCGTGCTTCTGCTCGCCGAATGCCTCGACGGTAGGGCGGATGCTGCGACCGAAGACGTTGTCGGCGAGCATGACGAGCACCGCGTCGTCGCCGACGAAGATCTCGGCGAGCCCGAGCGCCTCGGCGATGCCGCCCGGGCGCTCCTGGTAGGAGTAGGCGAGCCGCTCGACGCCGTGCTCGTGGCCGTTGGAGAGATAGCGGAGGAACTCGCCGGCGTGGGTGCCCCCCGTGACCACCATGATCTCGGTGATGCCGGCGCCGACGAGCGCCTCGACGGCGTAGGAGATCATCGGCCGGTCGAAGATCGGCAGCAGGTGCTTGTTGGTGATCCGCGTCAGCGGGTGGAGCCGGCTGCCGGTGCCACCGGCGAGGAGGACGCCCTTCATCGGCCGGGAAGCCTAGTCAAGCCGGCCCGGCGGATCCGTTCACGGGACGCGACTGGCCGCCGCGCCGCCCGGTGGGGCGCCACGCCGCCTGTCCGGGGCGTAGGCGGCGAGCACGGCGTCAGAGAACGGCGGCCACGTTCTTGCCGCCCAGTCGCCGAAAGCGCGGTCGGTGAGCACGGCACAAGCGATCCGGGCGTCGGGATCGACCCAGACGAAGGTGCCCGACTGGCCGAAGTGGCCGAAGGTGGCTCGGCTGTTGGCGGCGCCGGTCCAGTGCGGCGCCTTGTCGCCGCGGATCTCCGGTCCGAGCCCCCACGGGCAGGGCGACTGGTGGCCGAAGCCAGGGAGCACTCCGTCGAGCTCAGGGAACGCCGGCGTGCTGGCGGCGGCGAGGGTGTCGGCGTGCACCGTGCGTGGAGCGAGCAGCTCGGCGCACAGCGCCACCAGGTCGGCGATGCGACCGCCGGCACCGGAGGCGGGCGAGCCGGTCAGCGCGGCGCCGGCGAGGCCCGCCGGCTCGAGCACCGACTCGGCGAGGTAGGTGGCGAAGTCGATCCCGGCGCGCTGCTCGAGGTGGCGGGCGAGGACCTCGTAGCCGGCGTTGGAGTAGATGCGTCGCCGGCCCGGGGCGACGAGCGGGCGGGCGGCGTCGGACGGGCCGAGCCCGGAGGCGTGAGAGAGCAGGTGGCGCACCGTCGAGCCGGGCGGCCCCGCGGGCTCGTCGAGGCTCGTCGTCCCCTCCTCGCAGGCGACGAGCACCGCCAGCGCGCTGAGCAGCTTGGTGACCGACGCCCAGGCGAAGCGGTGTCCCTCGTCGCCCCGCAGCTCGAGAACGCCCCGCGGCCCGCAGACCGCCACAGCGACGTGTGCCGCACCCCATCGGTCGGCGCTGGCGAGGACGTCACGCCCGTCCGCCGGCTCGCCCGCCGCCGTCCCGCCGGCGACGCCGGGCGGCGGCGCCGACTCAGACGTCGAGGAAGCGGCGCACCGCCACCGAGGAGCCGGCGACGCCGACGATCAGGCCGATGACGAGGATGATCGCCTCGGTGGTGAACAGCTGGCCGGCGGGCAGGTTGCTCGGTGAGAGCAAGGTGCTGCTCCCGGGCTGGACCTGGCTCGTCATCCCGGAGCTGCCGAGAAGCGAGTGGACGCCGAGATTGGCCAGCAGCACGAACAGCACGGCCACCATAGACCCGAGCAGGCCCTGGACGAGGCCTTCGAGCATGAAGGGGACGCGGATGAACCAGTTCGTGGCCCCGACCAGCTTCATCACACCGATCTCACGCCGTCGGGAGAAGATCGCCATCCGGATGGCGTTGAGGATCAGCACGAGCGAGCAGACGAGCAGGACGATCGCCATCACGAGGCAGATCGTCTGGGCGATGTTGGCGAGCCGCTGCCAGCTGCGCACCGCCGCCTGGGGGTAGCTGACGGAGAAGACACCCGGCACCCCGACGAAGACCGACTTCACGACCGGAGCGTCGTTCGGGTTGATGAGGTCGCACTCGAACACCGGGGGCGTGGTGGCAGGCGTGAGCACGCCGGCGACGGTGGGCTCGTCGGCGAACAGCGAGCGCATCCGCTGGTAGGACTGCTGGTGGTCGAGATATCCGCAGCTCTTGATCTGCGGCGTCTGATGGATGAGCATCCGGATGGCGCTCAGCTCGCCGCCGCTGGCGCTGGCCTGGACGAAGATCTGCACGTTGACGTTGTCGCCGAGGGCGACGATCTGGCGGGCGACGCTCTGCCGCAGCACGAGGGCAGTGCCGACGAGAGCGAGCGAGACGGCGACGATGGCGATGCCGGCGAGCGCCATCACCCGGTTCCGCCAGAGGTTGGACGCCGTCTCCCGGGCGACGTAGTCGAGGGGGATCGCCAACTCAGCGAGCTCCCCGCCGGGCTCGCACCGCGGCGACGCGACCCGCCGAGAGCGACTCCTCGCCGCTGTCCTCGCCCGACCAGCTCGACCCGATCGCCACCGCGGGCACGCCGCGCGACGAGCTCGGCAGGTCGTCGCCGTAGCCGTAGACGCCGCGCGCCTGGTCGCGCACGACGTGACCGCGGTCGAGCTCGATCACCCGCCGGCGCATGGCGTCGACGATGCCGACGTCGTGGGTCGCCATCACGACCGTCGTCCCGGTTCGGTTGATCCGGTCGAGCAGCTTCATGATGCCGATGCTCGTCGCCGGGTCGAGGTTGCCGGTGGGCTCGTCCGCGAGCAGCACGAGCGGTCGGTTGACGAAGGCCCGGGCGACGGCGACCCGCTGCTGCTCGCCGCCGGAGAGCTCGTCGGGGAAGCGCTCGCCCTTCTGGCCCAGGCCGACGAGGTCGAGCACCTGCGGCACCTGGGCGCGGATCTGGTTCTTCGGCCGCCCGATGACCTCGAGGGCGAAGGCGACGTTCTCGGTCACCGTCTTGTTCGGCAGCAGGCGGAAGTCCTGGAAGACGCAACCGAGGTTCCGTCGCAGCTCGGGCACCCGCCACTTCGAGAGCTTGCCGATGTCACGGCCGGCCACCCAGATGCTCCCGCTGTCGGCAAGCTCCTCCCGCAGGAGCAGCTTGAGAAGGGTCGTCTTGCCCGACCCCGACGAGCCGACGAGGAAGACGAACTCGCCACGCTCGATGTCGACGTTCACGTCCCTGAGCGCCGTGATGGAGGACCCTTTGTAGGTCTTCGTCACGTCCTCGAAGCGGATCATGTCTCGCAGCCTCCCCTGATGCGCCGCGCCGTCTCCGGACGACGTTGGCGGGCGACCGCCGCAGCGACGGCCTTGGCGCCATCTGCGGAAACGTCCCGTCCTCCTCCGACCCGGTGTGGTCGCCTACCGGCGGGGAGACATGGCCACGTGACACGACCGCTACTGGAACCATCAGTGATGCGGAGACCCTAGCAGCCTGCAAGCAGGCAAAACAGGATTTTCTTCTTGCCAGTTATGTGACGGCTCTCGCCGCAGGCGGCGCTGCTCACGCCGGGCCGCGCCGGCGCACCCCGCCGGAGAGGGCTGGGCAGGGCGCGCACGCGGGCGCTCAGCGCGGATCGGGGCCCTCCCCGGCGCGGCGCCAGCGGAGGAAGCCGACCATGAACTCGTCGAGGTCGCCGTCAAGCACGGCGTCGACGTTGCCCGTCTCGACTCCTGTGCGGAGATCCTTCACCTGCTGGTACGGGGCGAGGACGTACGAGCGGATCTGGTTGCCCCAGGCGACGTCGGTCTGGGGGCCGGTGAGGGCCGAGAGCTCGTGGCGGCGCTCCTCACGCTGGCGCTCGGCGAGCTTGGCCGCCAGGATCTGCATCGCCTTGGCCTTGTTCTGGTGCTGGCTGCGCTCGTTCTGGCAGGAGACGACGACGCCGCTCGGGAGGTGGGTGATCCGCACCGCCGAGTCGGTGACGTTGACGTGCTGGCCACCGGCCCCGGAGCTGCGATAGGTGTCGATCCGCAGGTCCTTCTCGTCGATCTGGACCTCGTCGCCTGCATCGTCGAGGAACGGGGTCACCTCGAACGACGCGAAGCTCGTCTGGCGGCGGTGCTGGGAGTCGAACGGCGACATGCGCACGAGCCGGTGCACGCCGCGCTCGGCGGTGAGCAGCCCGTAGGCGTGACGGCCCCGCACGACAAAGGTCGCCGAGAGGATCCCCGCCTCCTGGCCGGGCGAGGCCTCGTCGAGCTCCACCGACATCCCCCGCCGCTCCGCCCAGCGCAGGTACATCCGCAGCATCATCTCGGCCCAGTCCTGGGCGTCGGTGCCGCCCGCGCCGGCGTGGATCTCGGCTATGGCGTCGCGCTCGTCGTGCTCGCCCGAGAAGAGGCTGCGCAGCTCGAGCTCGTCGAGCGCGCCGGCGACGCGGTCAAGGCCGGAGGAGATCTCCGGCAGCATCGCCTCGAGCGAGTCGGCGCCCTCGTCCTCGGCCAGCTCGAGCAGCGTGGCGGCGTCGTCGAGGAACCCGGACAGCTCGTCGAGGTGGTCGACGTCGGACTTCACCCGGCCGTAGGCGGTCGTCACTCGGCGCGCCCGATCGGAGTCCGACCACAGGTCGGGATCGCCCGCCTCTGCCTCGAGGCGCGCCAGCTGCTGGCGCAGCTCGTCGAGACGGAGGTACTCCTGAGCCGCGTCGAGTCGTCGGCGCAGGTCGGCGATCACCTCGGCGGGAGCGCGCCCGTCAGAAGACGGCGCCGCCCCTCGGGGAGCGGGTGAGGACATCTCCGCTCAGCCGGCGCCGTGACAGAGCTTGTACTTGCGGCCGCTTCCACACGAGCAGGGGTCGTTCCGACCGACCTTGCCCGCCGCCGGAGCCGGCTGGGCCGGGCCCGGCGCCGGTCGCCCGACCTGCGCCGTGCCGATCGGGCGACCCGGCACCGGGCGACCCGCGCTTCCGGCTGGGCGGCCCCCGGCTGGGCGGTCCCCGGCTGGGCGGTCCCGGCCA
>DAHUZG010000009.1 GCA_027306715.1 Acidimicrobiaceae bacterium | reverse complement strand
CGACGAGCGGGCGCTCGTCGGCCCGAGGGAGGCCGTCGGGCTGCGGGCGCGCCTCGGGTGCCCGCCGCGGGTCGGCGCCGCGGCGGCCGCCACCCTTCCCGACCGGCGCCGCGACCCGGCGCGCCACTGGCTGGTGCAGCGCTGCGCAGCGCAGCTGATCGAGACGATCGGGGACCCGGGCGCAGCGCGGCGGGTTCCTCTCCGCCTGCCGGTCGAGCTCGGCGCCGCCGGGAGCTGCCTTCCGATCCACGTCTTCCTCGCCGTGATGCCCGAGACGCTCGCCTGGCAGCGCGCCCACGGCATCCCCGAGGAGGTCACCTGGGCGACGCTGTCGGACCTCGGCCGCCACACCGCCTTGCAGCTCGAGACGACCGGGCGCCCGGGAATCGACGAGCCGTGGTGGATGACGCTGCACCTTCGCTGCATCATCTTCGAGCTCGGGCGTCTCCAGTACGTCACCTACGACCAGCGCGTCGGTCCCGAGCAGCCGGAGCCGTGGATCGACGATCAGGAGGCGGCCCGGCTCGGCGAGGGCTTCCGACCCGGCGATCCGGCGCTCAGCGTGCACATCCCCGGCGGCGAGCCGCTGACCCCGCAAGCCTGCGAGGACTCCTACCGGCGGGCTCGCGCCTTTTTCGACGAGCACTTCCCGAGCCCGACGCGGCGGATCGCCGTCTGCAGCTCCTGGCTGCTCGACGAGGGCCTCGATGCGCTGCTGCCGGCGAGCTCGAACATCCTCGCCTTCCGGCAGGGCTTCACCCTCGTCGAGGGCGGCCGGCCCGCCGATCGAGACGTGCTGTGGTTCGCCTTCAGGCGCCGGGAGATGGACCTCGAGGCGCTGGAGGAGCGGACCTCGCTGCAGCGCTCTCTCGCCGCCCATCTGCGCGGGGGCGGGCACGTGCTCTCCCGGACCGGATGGCGCGAGCTCCCAGAGGTCGGCTGATGGACCTGGTCTCGTTCGGCTCGACCTTCCTCGAGCTCGTCTTCGGGCACATCCCCAAGCTGCCGGCGCCGGGCGAGGAGCTGTTCACCGAGGAGTTCGCCGTCTCCTGCGGCGGTGCGATCACCGTCGTCGACGCCGCCGCCCGCTCGGGCGTCCACGCCGGCTTGTGCACGCGGCTCGGCCCGTACCTCGCCTCGCGCGTCGTCGAGGCGCACTGCGAGCGCCGCCGGATCGACCTGTCGCCCTCGATCCGCGTCGAGGAGGCGGCCGGGGGGATCACGATCGTGTTCAATTTCGACGGCGATCGCGCCTTTGTCACCCATCTGCCCACCCCGCCCGGGGACCGGCCCGAGCCGGAGCGCTGGCGCCAGGTGTTGAGGAGGGAGCGCCCGAAGTGGTGCTACCTGCACGCCCGCGGCGACGCCGTGCCGGAGGCGGTCACCGCCTGCATCCGCCTCGCCGACGTGTTCGTCCCGAACGAGGCCGAGCTGTGCCGCCTGGCCGGGGAGCCGGACCTCGAGGCGGCGATCGCCGCGGTGGCGCCCTTCTGCCCTCGCCTGGTGGTCAAGCGCGGCCCCGCCGGAGCGGTCGTCGTCGAGCAGGGCCGCTCGCGCCAGGTGAGCGAGGGCGTGCAGGACGTCGAGGTGCGTGACCGCACCGGCGCCGGCGACGCTTTCGCCGGCGCGATGATCGCCGCCTTGGTGCGCGACGCCGCTTTGGAGGAGGCCGTGGCGGCGGGCAACGCCGCCGGTTCGGACGCCGTCGGCCGTCTCGGCGCCGTCGGCGAGGTCGAGGGCGATGTCCTCTACAAGAGGGAGGTCGGGCTGTCGTGAAGCTGGCGATCCTTGGAGGCGGCGGGGTCCGCATGCCGGCGTTCGTCCGGGCCGTGCTGTCGGGCGGCGCCGGGTCCTTCGGCGAGATCAGCCTCTTCGAGCCGGACGCCTTCCGGCGGGAGACGACCGGGCGGCTGTCTTGCGAGCTCGCCAGGCATCTTTGCCACGAAGGGGTGGTCGGCGTCACCGCGGATGCCGAGGAGGCCTTCGAGGGCGCCGACTTCGTCTTCTCGGCGATCCGGGTCGGAGGCGACCGCGGCCGGGTGATCGACGAGCAGGTTGCGCTCTCGCGCGGCCTCGTCGGCCAGGAGACCACCGGCCCCGGCGGCTGCGCGATGGC
>DAHUZG010000008.1 GCA_027306715.1 Acidimicrobiaceae bacterium | reverse complement strand
GTGATCCGGGCGAGCTCGAGCCCGCCGCTCAGGTAGTCGTTATGGATGTGGGTCTCGGCGACGTGGGTGATCTCCACCTCGGCGGCCTCGGCGGCGGCGAGCAGGCGCTCGACGTCGCGCTGGGGGTCGACGACCAGGCCGTTCCGGCCGTCGTGGACGAGGTAGGAGCGGTCGCCGAGCTCGGGGGTGTCGATCGTCACTACCATGACCGCCATCCGCGTGAAGCTAGCGGCGCAGCCTTGCGGGAGCACGCAGCGCCTTCCCCGCTCGTTGGTAGCGTCACCCCGATGCAAGGTCCCGGCGCGCCCGAGCACGGCCCGCTCGTTCTCGTCGGCGGCGGCGAGTGGCAAAGCGGCGCGACCTTCGACGCCGCCCTGCTCGAGCGGGCGGGCGGCGAGGTGGTCGTGCTGCCGACGGCAGCCGCTTACGAGCGCCCCGAGCGCGCCGTCGCCACCGCCGAGTCCTGGTTCGCCTCGCTCGGCGGCAGGGTCCGTCCGGTGATGGTGCTGACCCGCGGCGACGCCGACCTGCCCCAGCACGCCGAGGCGGTCCGCGGCGCCTCCTTCGTCTACCTGTCCGGCGGCTCCCCGCTGCACCTGCGCTCGGTGCTGAAGGACTCCGCCGTGCTGCGCGCCCTTCTCGCCGCCTGGCGCGAAGGAGCCGTCGTCGCCGGCTCCTCGGCGGGAGCGATGGTGCTCACCGATCCGATGGTCGATCCCCGCGGCGGCGCCTTCACGGTCGGCCTCGGCCTCATCCGGTCGCTCGCCGTGGTGCCGCACCACGTCGGGGAGCTGACGGCACAGCTGAGGCGCACGCTCGCCCTCTCGCCTCCCGGCTGCGCGATCGCCGCCCTCGGCGAGCGCACGGCGCTCGTCCGCGAGCCCGACGGCACCTGGTGGCACGAGGGCCTCGGGCGGGTGGAGATCTTCGTCGACGGCGAGCCGGCCGGTCTCGAGGCGCTCGCCGGTAAGCCCGTCGGCTGACCCTCCGGGCGGCGCAGGAGGCTAGTCGGCCTCGTCGATCGCCACGGCCTCGATGACGACCGTCTCGGTCGGCTTGCCGGATCTCGTCCCCACGGCGTCGATCGCCCGGACGACGTCGACGCCCGAGACCACCTTGCCGAACAGCGAGTACTGCGGCGGAAGCCGGACCCCGTCGGGGCCGCTGATGACGAAGAACTGGCTGCCGTTCGTGTTCGGCCCGGCGTTCGCCATGGCGAGCGAGCCGACCTCGTAGCGACCGGCGGGCGGCAGCTCGTCCTCGAAGCGGTAGCCCGGGCCGCCCGTTCCCGTGCCGGTCGGGTCGCCGCCCTGGAGGACGAAGCCGGGGATCACCCGGTGGAAGACGATGCCGTCGAAGTAGTGGTAGCGGGCGAGGAAGACGAAGCTGTTGACAGCCGCAGGCGACGCGGCGGCCGGCATCTTGATGACGAAGGTGCCGACGTCGGTGACGACCGTGGCGTCGTAGACGCCCGTCGGCGAGATGCACATCGGCGGAGCCTTGGTGAAAGCGATCACCCGCTTGGCAGCGCCTGCGGCCGGCGGGCAGACCGGCGCGACCGCCGTGTGGGACACCGGGGCGGTCGTCACGGTCGGCACCGTCGTCGTGGTGGCGGCGGTCGTTGAGGTGGCGGCGGTCGTTGAGGTGGCCGGCGAGATGGTCGGCGCCGACCTCGGCTTGCCGGCGAGCTTCTTCGGTCCCGACGAGCTCGTCACGCCGATCGTGATCCCGACGACGGCGCCGACGACGAGGAGCAGGATCAGGCCGCGGCGGATGCTCTTGCGCCTCCGGGCACGACGCTGCTGGTCGGCAACCTTGATCTCGCGCATGGCGCGCTGGCGGGCACGTTTCTCGCTGGGCACGGTCGAAGAAGCTATCCGCTGGCCAGCGAGTAGGTTGGCGACCATGCCCCTGGCGGTCCAGAAGTTTGGCGGCACCTCGGTCGCCGACGCCGAGCGCATCCGAGCCGTCGCCGACCACGTCGCCCGCACGCGGCGCCAGGGAGACGACGTCGTCGTCGTCGTGAGCGCGATGGGCAAGACGACCGACGACCTCTACCGGCTGGCCTCCGACGTCAGCAGCGTCCAGCCGGGGCGCGAGCTCGACATGCTCGTCACGGCCGGCGAGCGGATCTCGATGGCCCTGTTGTGCATGGCCCTCGCCGAGCTCGGCGTGGACGCCACCTCCTTCACCGGCAGCCAGGCCGGGATCATCACCGACGAGATCCACACCAAGGCGAAAATCATCGAGGTGCGCGGGGACCGCCTGCGCGCCGCGCTCGCCGAGGGTGCGGTCCCCGTCGTCGCCGGCTTCCAGGGCGTGTCGCTCACCCACGACGTGACG
>DAHUZG010000458.1 GCA_027306715.1 Acidimicrobiaceae bacterium | reverse complement strand
CGAAGGCGGCGAGCGAGATCGCCGACCGCGGCCGCGATTACGTGCTCGCCAACTACACCTGGGAGACGGTCCTCGACAACATGGAGCGCTCGCTCGAGTCGTTCGTGGCGAGGGCCTGATGCGGGTGCTCGTCGTCGGAGTCGTGCCTCCCGCAGGTGGCGACTCTTCCCGCCCGCTCGGCAAGGCGGTGGTCGAGCTGCTCGACGGCGGCCACGAGGTCGAGATCTGGTCTCCGGACGGGCGCAGCGTCGCCCACCGCCACGTCGCCCTCGAGGGTCTGACGCTGGCGGTGGAGCTGGCGCGTGCCAGCCGGCGCTTCGACGCCCTCGTGCTCGGGCTCGATACCCGTCTGCCGCTCGCCCACGACGCCGGCCGGCTGCCGCGGGCGTGGCAGCTCGGCGCGCTGGCGATGGCGCTCAAGCTCTGGAAGGCGGTCACGATCCGCCCGGTCAGCCCGGTCCCGGTTCCCGGTGGGCTCGGCGGCCGTCCGGCGCTCGCGGTCTGGCAGCGCGCCGAGCGGATCGTCGTCGGCAGCGAGAAGGACCGTGACGACCTGCTGGCGGTGCCGGGGATCGACCCCGACCGGGTGCGGTGCGAGCTGCCGCCCAAGGCGAAGGCGGAGTCGTGGAGCGAGGGCTGGTCGCTCGGGGCGGCTCCGACGCGCGAGGCGGTGCTCACCGTGGTCCGCGAGCGGGCCGACCGCGACCGGGTGCTGAGCGGCGCCGAGCCACCCTGGTACCTGTCCCAGGGTGGTGCGCCTGTGCTCCGCTCGCGACCGACCCCGTCGGCGGTGGCGCGCGTCGCGGCCCGGCGCGGGCGCCGTCTGGCGTCGGCGGCGGCGCGCCGCGTCGGCGTCGGCTGAGTCTGCGGGTCGCCCGAGCCGCCCCCGGCCCGTGGCGCCCGGATGGCTCAACGCCTGGCGGCGGTGTCCTCGAAGATCTCGACGAGGGCCTCGGCGGTCACCGCGAAGCTCCGCCGCTCCGCCTCGCGGCGCCCCGCGCGCCCGAGGGCGTCGCGGCGGGCGCCGTCCTCGAGCAGCGCGCCGATCGTGCCCGCCAGTGCCACGGCATCGACATCGACGGGTACCTTGACCACCGACTCGGCGGGGAGAGAGCCCATCCACCCGAGGTCGGAGACAACGGTGGCGACGCCGGCCGCCAGGGACTCGCCGACCGCGGCCGAGGCCTCGCCGTTGAACACCTGGCGCAGCTGCACCGCCACGCTCGCCCGGTAGGCCCATCGCCGATACTCCTCGGGGCTGACGGCGCCGGTCAGGACGAGCTGCTCTCCGACACCGAGCCGCCCGGCGCCGTCACGCAGCTCGGCGGCGAGCGACTCGGCGAGCGGCCCGACGAAGGCGAGTCGCACGTCCGGCAACCTGCGTCCGAGCTCGGCCACGGCGGCGACGAGCAGGCCGGGCTTCTTGCTCGGGTCGACGATTCCGAAATGAGCGACGACCGGCGGCTCGCCGCCACCCTCGGGCGGGCTGCGCCGCCGCTCCCATCCCGGCGGCGGCTCGATGGCGAAGGGCAGCACGTCCACCCGCTCCTCGTAGGCGCCGGGAACGTCGCTCAGCGCCAGCTCCCGCGCCGCCGGAGAGGAGACGAGATAGCGCTCGCTGCGCTCGATCACCTCACGGGCCAAGAGGAGCCCGTAGCGGCGCAATTGCTCCGGCGGGAACCACGTGCGGTCGCCCAACCCGGCCGGCATCTCAGGCCCGTAGATCTGCCGGACCGCCGTCGACAGGGTGCGCAGGCTGTGCGGCAGGTCGCCGTGCTCGTGCACGTAGAGGTTGCTCAAGCGGACGTCGTGGCTGATCACGACCCCGCGACGGCGGCGGAGGGCGCCGAGAGCGCCGAGGTGGAAGTGGCTGTTCCCGAGCGCGTAGAGGACGTGGTCGTACCGTCCGGTCATCGCCTCAACGGCCGGGAAGGCGCCGACCCGCTCGCTTCGCGTCCCGTCCGGTCCGCGCTGGCCGGCGGTGGGCCCGTCGGCGAAGAGATCGACCTCCAGGCGACCGGTGGCGATCAGCGCCTCGGCTAGCCGGTAGCTGTAGGAGGCGACCCCGCTCTCGGCCGGCGGTAGCGGGGTGACGAACGCCAGCCGCGGCCGTCGGCGCGCCAGACCTCGGGGCGGAGGGCGCATCGCCGACAGCCGCTCGACGGCTTCCGCGCTGCGCCGGGCGACCTCGCCCCAGCCGAGGACACCCGACACCGGCCGGCCCCGGACCAGGCCGGCCGGAGTCGGCTCGGTGTCGACCGGCGCTCCTCCTGCTTCTCGGACAAGGGCGCGCTGCATCGCCAGGGAGACCGACATCACACTCGTCGGATCGAACCGCAGGTCTGCTGGGAGCAGCTCGTCGAGGGGCGCCCGGTCCGAGCAAATGGCGGGCGTCCCGCACGCGAGCGCCTCGGCGACCGGCAGGCCGTAGCCCTCGGCCAAGCTCGGGAAGCACACCAGCTCTGCACCCTGGTAGAGGGTGACGAGCTGGTCGTCGGGTACGTCGCCGGTGACGACGAGGCAGTCGCGGATGCCGAGCTGGTCCGACAGCACATGGAAGTGGTGGGCGGTCGTCTCGGGCATCGACCCGGAGATGACGAGCTGGGTGCAGCGCCGGATGCGCCCGGGCAAGCGGGCGAAGGCCCGGATGAGCAGCTCGTTGTTCTTCCGCGGATGGCTGCCGCTCGGGTAGAGGACGTAAGGTCGCTCGAGCTCGTGGGTCGCCTCGATGGCGTCGAGCCGCGCCTCGGCCTTGGAGGGCGGCGCGACGAAGCGGGGGTCGGCTGCGGCACCGACATGGACGACGCGGCCCGGGGCGAGTCCGGTCAGCCGGCGCAGGTCCGCTCCGGCTCCGGCGGACAGCACCTGAGCCTGGTCGGCCCCGGCGAGCAGGCTGAACCGGCTCAGGTAGTGCCGACGATCGACGGCGTCGGCGAGCTCGCGGATCGGGTCGAGAGCCGGGATGCAGTCGAAGACGGTGACGCTGCGCCAGAGCGCCGGGCGATGACCGTCGCGCGGTGGCCAGCACTGCTCGAGCGAGACCTTCCAATCGAGCAGGGAGAAGGTGTGGAACACCCGCGCCGAGGGCGGCGTCGCACCGGGGGCGTCGCCGTAGCGGACGAGCCCGCTCGCCACGAGGTCCTGCGCCTCCCCCGGCAGCGGCGGCAGCTCGGGGTCGAGCAGGTATCGCCCGATCAGTCCCGGCCGCGCGGCGGCGAGGGCCCGGCACCAGCCGAGGGCGTAGCGGCCGATGCCACGCCCGCGTGTCGTCGGGCTCTGCAGCGCGCTCACATCGACGACGAGGGAGCCGTCCGGCGCCGCCACGCCTCTCATCGGCTCCCGGCTCGTCCCCCGTCACCGACGCCGTTGGCGTTGCCGTTGGCCTCAGCGACAACAGTGCCGGCGTCCCCGCTGCCGAGCGACTCCACGCGCTCGAGGCGAGCGGCGGCGTCGAGGAGCAGTCGCCCGGTTGCCGCCGCGGCGTCGAGGTCGGCCTCGACAACACGCTCGAGGCGCACGGAGAGGGCTGTCGCGGCGTCGCGCGCCGCCCCGAGCTGCTCCTCCAGCTGCGCCTCGAGGGTCTCGAGCGCGGCCCGCACCGGCCGCACGACGTCGCGCAGCTCGTGCACCTTCTCGGTAAGCAGGTCGACACGCGCGGAGGACTCGCCGGCCCGCTCGTCGATCCGGCTGATCACCCCGGTCAGCTGGTCCCGAAGCTCCCGCATGCGCTGATAGATGTCCGGTACCTGGTCGTTGAGGCGGTCGATGTGGGGACGCAGCCCGAGGCCGTACTCGCGTACCGCCTTCGTCGCATCGTAGAGGTCGGCGACCTGTGCCTCGAGCTGGTCGACCCGGCGTTCGAGCTCGACGTGGCGCCTTGGCAGCGTGCGCAACGCCTGCAGGCGCGAGCCGGACGGCGGTGGATCCTGGTCAGCCAGCGCTATCTCCTCCTCCTCGAGCGCGGCGCCGGCCCTCCGCCGGACGGCGGCTACCGGCTCGCGAGCGGGCACGAGGGTGCTCACCCGAGGTCACGTCGCCGCCGGGGCGCAGAGGGGCACCGAGCCGTCCCTCATGGTAGTGGCGGCGCGACGGACAGGCGCGGAGGTCGGGCAGCGAGCGGGCGAGCTGCGAGGCACGAGGCCGGTTCGCACCTCCGCCTGCTCCGGCGTGGGGGATGCGTTGCTCCGCTCATCGTCGGCTGCAGGCGCTGCGACCAGGCCTGACGGCGTCGGGGCCCGCCGCGTAGGCTCGGGGGTGCAGCACCTGGAGTGAGGGTGGCCGATAGGATGCTGCGACCGGTTCGTCGCTCACCGGCTCGTCCGGCCCGCCGGCGACCATCGGTGGGCGCGACGCCGCCCGGTCCCGCCAACGGGTCGGGCCGGCCCGAGCAGTGGCCAAAGGATGGATCGCAGATGACCACCGTGAGCGAGGTCGCCAAGGGCGGGCTCGGCGCCGAGGCGTTCGTTCCCGGCAGGCGCGCCTGGGGGGATTCCGAACCCCCCGCCCGCGTCGTCTCGTCCGAGGAGAGAATGTGGACGCGGATCCGGGCGCTGTGGGCGTCTCGGGAGCTGTTGGTGTTCCTGACTCGCAAGGAGATCAAGGTCCGCTACCAGGCGAGCGTGCTCGGTCTTCTCTGGTCGCTGCTCAACCCGACGGTCGTGCTTCTCACGTACTACCTCGTCTTCACGTTCTTCCTCGTGAGCGCCATCCCGTACTTCGCGCTCTATCTGTTCTCCGGACTGCTCGTCTGGAACCTGTTCTCCCTCGGGGTGCAGACGTCGGCGACCTCGATCGTCGGGGCCGCCGGGATCGTGAAAAAGGTGGCCTTCCCGCGCGAGGTTCTGCCGCTCTCCCAGGTCGGAGTGGCCGTTTTCTTCTTCAGCCTCCAACTGATCGTGATGGCGATCTTCCTCGCCGCCTTCCGGATCCTGCCGAGCTGGAACTACTTTCCCCTGCTCGTCTTCGCGCTCGTCGACCTGGTGATCGTCACTGCCGGCCTGTCGTTGCTCGTCTCGGGGCTGACGGTCTTCTACCGCGACCTCGAGCACCTGATCATGGTGCTCATGCAGGCCTGGTTCTGGCTCGTGCCGATCATCTACTCGTTCAACAACCACATCTGGGGGCAAGCGACGGGTGCCAAGCGCATCCTCAAATTCGTCTACCTCGCCGACCCCGTCACGCCGATCATCCTCACGTTCCAGCGCTTCTTCTGGGGCAAGCTCGGCCTGGCCGGGACCACTGCTACCTCCATCGAGGTCCACTTCACCTACGGCACCTACGCCACTCTGCTCGCTGCCGTCCTCGGAGGCAGTGTGCTCGTCTTCCTGCTCGGGATGCGCGTCTTCGGCCGCGTCGCCGCCAACTTTGCCGAGGAGCTGTGACTCGCCGATGACGACGGCGATTGCGATCGAAGGGGTGTCGAAGCACTTCCGCCTCTATCACCAGAAGTACACCTCCTTGAAGGCGCGCATCCTGCACCCTGGACGCATCCCGTACGAGGAGTTCTGGGCGCTTCGCGACGTGAGCGCCGAGATCGAGGCCGGCAAGACGATCGGCATCCTCGGGCGCAACGGGTCCGGCAAGTCGACCCTGCTCAAGTGCCTCGCCGGGATCTTGAAGCCGACGAGTGGCCGGGTCGTGCTGCGGGGCTCGCTCGCCGCCATGCTCGAGCTCGGCGCCGGCTTCCAGCCGGAGCTCTCAGGACGCGACAACGTCTACCTGAACGGCTCGTTGCTCGGCTTCTCGCGCAAGGAGATGGACCGACGGTTCGACGACATCGTCGCCTTCGCCGAGCTCGAGAAGTTCATCGACAACCAGGTGAAGTACTACTCCTCGGGGATGTACGTGCGTCTCGGATTCGCCGTGGCGGTCAACGTCGAGCCCGACATCCTCCTTGTCGACGAGGTCCTTGCCGTCGGTGACGAGCGCTTCCAGATGAAGTGCATGGAGCGCGTCTACCGGTTCCAGGCCGAGGGGCGGACGATCGTGGTCGTCTCGCACTCGCCGGACATGATGCGCCAGACCTGCGACCAGGTGCTGGTGATGGACGGCGGCCGGCTCATCACGATCGGCAAGCCGGGGGAGGCGATCCGGGCCTTTCGCGACCGGTTGCTCGACACCGGCTTCGTGCCCGAGCCGGGCTCGCCGGAGGCGATCGCCGCCGGCCATGCCGCAGAGGTGCGCCCGATGCGACCGCGCATGGTGCGCATCGGCGACGTCGCCGTCGAGCACGACGATCAGGACGATCGCCCCTACCTGGTCACCGGCGAGCCGCTGACCGTGCGCGCCAAGCTCGACGTCACCGAGCGCGTGCTCGGGGCAGGGTTCCGGGTGACGATCCTCCGTGGCTCCGACATCATCTTCATCTCCGACACCGGCCAGCATGCGGGGGGGGTCAACCTCGAGCCGGGGCCGCAGGAGGTGGCGTTCCGCTTCGCCAGAATTCCCCTCCTCGACGGGAGCTTCTCGCTTCATCTCGACGTGCGCGACGCCGGCGGTGTCGTGCTCGACATGCGCGAGCCCGCCTGCACCTTCGAGGTGATGAACCCCGGGCGCGCCACAGGTCTTGTCGACCTGCCGATGGAGGTCGAGCTCGTCCAGCTGGAGTCGCCGCCCTACTCGGAGGCGGCCGGGTCGACCTGGCTGTGAGCGAACCCGTCACCACTCACGAGCCCGCCGCCGCCCTGCCGGAGATCCGTGCGGGCGCCGGCGCCGCAAACGCCGGCGCCGCAAACGTGAGCGCCGCGGACCTCAGCGCCGCGGACCTGAGCGCCGCCTCCGGCGAGGTGAGGCTCGGTCTTGGCTCGCCGGACGGCGAGGGCCTCGTGACGGCCGCGCTCATCGCGGGTGCCCTCGCCGACGCCGAGCGCCTGAGAGCCGAGCCGGCGATGACCGGCTATCTCGCCGGTCTCGACGCTTCCTTCGAGCGCGCCGCTGACGAAGCGCTGGCGGACCCCGGCTTGCTCGAGCGCTCGATCCGGCTGCGCCGCGCCGCCCGCCGGCTCGTTCCCGAGCCGCTCGTCCCGGTTGCCAAGCGCGCCGCCGCCTATGCCGACGAGCTCGGCCGGCGTCACCCCCCGTTGCTCGAGCTCGGTCGCGAGGCCTCCGCCCTCGCCGCCGCGATGATCGACGAGGCGATGGCGCTGCGCGGGCCGGCGATCGCCGCGCTGCGCCGCGGCGACGAGGCGGCTCGGAGGATCCCGGCGCTGCACGAGCGGGCACGCCATGCCGTCCGTCTCGCCGAGAAGGCGTCGAGCGACGCCCGCCTGCCGCTCCCGGTTCGCCGGCTCGCCGGCGAGCTCGTGACCGCCGCGCGCCGGTTGGCGGCGCTTTGCTCGTGAGTTCTCCCCGGCGGATCGACCAGGTGATCCCGTCGTTCGTCGAGCACGACGCCGTCTCGAACCACACCGCCGAAGCGCAACGGCTGCTTCGGCAGATGGGCTACGAGTCCGAGATCTACTGCCGCATCATCGGTCCGGGTTGCGACGACAAGGTGCGGCCGCTGTCGGAGCTGCCCGAACATGGGGACGGCAGCCAGTGGGTGCTCTACCAGTGCTCGATCGGCAGCCCTGCCGGCGACGTCTTTGCCGCCCATCCGGCCCCGAAGATCCTCGACTATCACAACATCACCCCGGCTGACCTCGTCGAACGGTGGATCCCGCCGCTCGGTGACGAGTCCCGCCTCGGCCGCCGGCAGCTCGCCACCTATGCGCCGATCGTGCGAGCGTCTTTCGCCGACTCCTCCTACAACGCCGCCGAGCTCGCCTCGTTCGGCTTCACGCGCCCCGGGGTCGTCCCCGTTCTCGTTGCCGGCGGCAATTTCGACGCCGATCCCGACCCGGCGACGCTCGCCCGGCTGCGGGCCGCCAAGGAACATGGCGGTTCGGACTGGCTCTTCGTCGGCCAGGTGGCGCCGCACAAGGCCCAGCACGACATCGTCAAGGCATTCGCCTGCTACCGCCGCCAGCACGATCCGGCAGCGCGGCTGCACCTGGTGGGTCGCGAGATGGGCTCGGCCTACCGCGACGCCGTGCGTAGCTTCGCTGACTCGATCGGCCTCTCCGGGGCTGTCGACCTGGCCGGCTCGGTCACCGTCGGCGAGCTCGTCGCTTATTACCGCTCGGCCGACGTCTTCGTCTGCTGCTCGGACCACGAAGGTTTCTGCGCCCCGATCATCGAGTCGATGCACCGTGGGGTGCCTGTGGTCGCCTTTGCCTCGGCCGCCGTCCCCGAGACGGTGGGGCGGGCGGGCGTGCTGCTCCCGAGCAAGGACCCCCTCGTCGTGGCGAGCGCGGTCAACCGGCTGCTCAAAGACGCTGCGTTGCGCGCCGCGGCGGCCGTGGCGGGGAGGGCGCAGGCCGCCCGCTACAGCCTCGACAGCGCCCGGGCGGCGTTTCGCGCCGCGATCAGCACCGCTCTCGCCGGCGATTGACGTCTCGACGCCTCCGGCGCGGCCGATCACGGGTCGCGCACCTGTCGTCGCTCGTCAGCGCTGTGCTCGTCAGCGCTGTGCTCGTCAGCACGGCGATCACGGCTCTCGCCTGCCCGACCCTCGCCTGCCCGACCCTCGCCGGCGGGGGCCGGGTGGCGGCGCCGCTCAGGGCGGAGGCAGCAGCGCGCGGGCCCGCGGTGTGGCGGTTCGTCGGCCACGGCACCGGCGACGGGGACGGGATGGGTCAATGGGGGGCGCTCGGCGATGCCGTCCGTCTCCACTGGCGCTACCAGCGGATCCTCGCTCACTTCTACGGCGGCACCCGCGCCGGCAACATCGGCTCCCTCGGGCTCGGGTCCGACCCCTGGCTGAGCGTGCTCGTCACCACCAACCTCGACGCGGCTGGCGTCCGGGGCTATGACCCCGTTGTCACCTCGTCGGGGACGATGACTCTGGCGAGCTCCGCCGGCGCTCCGCCAGTTGCCCCCACCGCAGCCCCCTCGGCGGCGCTGGCCGTCTCAGCGGAGACCGGTCCTGGCGGCCGCTCGCTTGTCGTGCCGCCGAACACGGCGGTCGACCTGCATCTCGAGCGGGACGGGACGTGGTCGGCCTTCGAGGGTCGCAGCTGCGGTGTCGCCCGGCGCGAGGCAGCGCGCGGGAGCCCCTCGGCCACAGGGCTCCACGATCCTGTCCTGCTCGGAGTCGGCGGTGCTGTTGCCGGCACCGCCGCGACGGCCGCCGCGACGGCCGGCGCAGGCCAAGGAGGCGCGAGCAGCGCTGCGAGCGGGCCACCGCTTCGCATCTGCCGGCGTGGGGGGACGCCCGAGTCGGTGCCGGGCGCTATCGAGGCCGTCGACCATCTGGGCTACGAGCGCACCCTGGCGGTCGTGCAGATGCAGGACTACGTCGCCGGCGTGGTGGCGGCCGAGATGCCCGCCGCGTGGGCGACACTCGGGCCGGTCGCTCCAGTCGGGGCTCAGGGCCTGCCGGCCGGGTTCCAGGCGCTCGAGGCGCAGGCGGTCGCCGTCCGCTCGTACGCCGTGGCCTACGGCCGGTCGGGCGGATGGAACGGCTACGCGACGATCTGCGACTCCGTGCTCTGCCAGGTCTACGCCGGCAGCGGTGTCGTCTCCGCCGTCGACGTGTCGGCGGCGCAGCGCACCGCAGGTCAGGTCCGCCTTGCTGGCGCTCGCGCCGCCGGCGTCACCGACAGCTCTGGTGCCTCTGCGGGCTCGCGGGCCGGGTCCGGGGCGTCGGGCGGCGGCGCGACGCCGAGCCCCGACAGCGGAGCGTCGGTCACCGCCACGCCGTACTCGGCTTCGACCGGCGGTTGGACCTCAGCCGGCGCCTTCCCCGCCGTGCCCGACCGCGGCGACGCCTGCCTCGAGCGCGGCGTGTCATGGGCGTGCAACCCCTATCACCTGTGGCGGGTCGCCGTGCCCACGGCCGCCCTCTCGCGGGCACTCGGCGGCCTCGGGCGCCTGCTGCGCCTGCGTGTGATCGAGCGCAACGGCCTCGGCGCGCTCGGCGGCCGCGTCCTTCGGCTCGAGGTGATCGGCAGCGCCGGTCACCGGACGCTGAGCGGGCTCTCTTTTGCTGCGGCGGCCGGGCTGCCGTCGAACTGGTTCGCCGAGACGAGGCCGCCGCAGTCGCCGGCTCCGCCGGCCACAGCGGCGACTTAAAGGACCGCCGATCCCGGAGCCGCCCAGAGAGCCGGCGACGGGTCCGGCGTTGTCAGAGCAGCCTCATGCTGTGGCCGTGGCGCGTCGTCGAGCCCGAGATGGAGACGTATCGAACAGAGCACAAGGCTGCTGATGCCGCCGGGGCCGTTCAGCGGCAGCCGCTGTCGCCGTCCGCGGCAGCGGCCGTGACGGTACGCTGCATCGTGTCATCGCCGCACGACGCCGTCGGCGCCGAGGCGGGGACCGGTCCGCGCAGGCGCCGGCGCAGGTGGCCTGCCGTCCGTTTCCTGATCGGGATCGTGCTCGGTGCCCTCGCCCTCTATGCCCTCAACGGCGATCGGGGCGAGCTCGTCCGGGCTTCGGCTGTCGTCGCCCGGCTGCATGCCGGCTGGCTGCTGCTCGCCGTTGCCGCCGAGCTGCTGTCGCTGCTCTCGTTCACGACGCTGCAGCGTCGGCTGCTCGCCTGCGGACGGGTCTGCGTGAGCACCGGGTGGATGGCCTCGGTATCGCTGGCGGCGCTGACGATCGCCGAGTCGGTGCCGGCAGGGCCGGCGTTCTCGAGCCTCTTCCTCTACCGCCAGTACCGCCGGCGAGGAGCCGAGGAAGCGGTGTCGGGCTGGGCGATCCTCTCCGGCTTCATGTTCGCCGCGCTCGGCCTCGTCGTGCTCGCCACTGCCGGGGTCCTCCTCGCCTACGGCGAGAGCGCCGGCTACGACCTCGTCGGGGTGATCTTCGGGATCCTCGTCGTCGTCATCGTCGTCGACGCCATCGTCTGGCAGCGGCGCTGGCTCGCCCATACCGCCGTGTTCGCGCTCGAGCTCTCCCGCCGCTTCCTTCACCGGCCGCACCGCCACGGCCTCGAGATCGTCGAGGGCCTCGCCGAGCAGCTGGCGACCGTCCGGCTGACCCGTCGCGACCTCGCCTGGACTATCGCCACCGGGATCGGCAACTGGGTCTGCGACTGCGGCTGCCTGGCGGTCTGCTTCGTCGCCGTCGGCGCGCCGGTGCCGTGGCGTGTGCTGCTGCTCGCCTACGGCGCCGGCCAGCTCGCCCAGAACCTGCCGATCACCCCGGGCGGCCTCGGTGTCGTCGAGGGGAGCCTGACGATCGCTCTCGTCGCCTTCGGCGGCGACTACACCTCGACGGTGGCGGCGGTGCTGCTCTACCGCATCATCACCTTCTGGGCCTACCTGCCGGTCGGCTGGATCAACTGGGCGGCGCTGCGTCTCGCTGAGCGCCGCAGCGACCTGCTTCGCGCCGGGCTCGAAGCGACAGTCGTCGACCCCGAGCCCGTGCCGCCCCTATCGGGACACCGGATCGGTGAGGCATCATGATGGGCGTGGTCGGCCGGCGCGGCGCCAGCACGGTCCGGTCCGGCGTCAGCAGAGGCCGGCCGGCCGGGTCCCGCCTCCCCAGGCGGTTGCTCTCGACCCTCGCGATGATGGCTCTGGCGCTGGCGACGGCCTCGTGCACCGCTACGAGCGCCGGGGTCGGCTCGCCGGAGAGCCCCTGCTTTCTCGCCCTGCCCGCAGCGAAGTCAGCCGTGCACGGGCGGGGTCACTTCTCCGGCGTCCGCTACCTGACAGGCGACCAGCTCGCCACGGCCTTGCGGTCGGGCCCGGCCGGCCGCCGCGCCGTTCCTGCTGTCCTTGACGCACAGCGGGCGAGCGGGATCTGCGCCGTCGCCTACCGCGGCCGCTACCGCCGTGGCGGCGTCGTCCAGTCCTGGCCGACCGGCGGCAGGCGCGTCTCTCGCATCGCCGTCGTCGTCGTCCGCCAGAAGGACGGCACGGTGCTCGTGACGATGCTGTTCGAACGAGAGCCGATCGGCTTCGTACGGGTCTTCCCGTCGCTCGGCAAGACCCCGAGCCTGCACCTGCGCTGAAGCACTCCTCGCAGCTGCCGCCGGCCGGCTCCGCTGGCGTCGTGACAGCGGGCCGGGGCGGCGCGGACGGCAGCTGGCTCAGCGAGCGAGCTGGGCGTTCTTCCGGGCGCGGCCGCGAGTTGACTGGTCGAGGACGACCTTTCGCAGCCGCACGGCAGCGGGGGTGACCTCGACGCACTCGCTCTCGTCGGCCTGCTCGAGCGCCTGCTCCAAGGTGAGCTGGCGCCACGGCGGTAGCCGGACCAGCTCGTCGGCGGTCGAGGACCGCATGTTGGTGAGCTTTTTCTCTCTTGTCGGGTTGACGTCCATGTCGTCGGGGCGTGAGCTCTCGCCGACGACCATCCCCTCGTAGACGTCCTCGCCGGGGCCGACGAACATCGTCCCGCGCTCGGCGAGGTTCGCCAGCGCAAAGGGCGTGGTGGCGCCGCTGCGGTCGGCGACGAGGCTCCCGGCGTTGCGTGTGCGGATCTCGCCCTGCCACGGCTCGTAGCGCTCGAAGGCATGGTGCAGCTGGGCGGTGCCGCGGGTTTGGGTGAGAACCTCCGAGCGGATCCCGATCAACCCGCGCGCCGGCACGAGATGCTCGATGTGGATCCAGCCGGTGTCGTGGTGGACGATCTTCTCGACGCGAGCCTTCCGTTTGGCGAGGACCTGGGTGAGAATCCCGAGATGCTCCTCGGGCACCTCGACGGAGAGCCGCTCGACAGGCTCGCAGAGCACGCCGTCGAGGACCTTGGTGAGCACCTCCGGCTTGCCGACGGTGAGCTCGAAGCCCTCGCGGCGCATCTGCTCGACGAGCACCGCGAGCGCCAGCTCGCCTCGGCCCTGGACCTCGAAGGTGTCGGCGCGCTCGGTTGCCAGCACCCGGATGGCGACGTTGCCGAGCGCCTCTGCCTCGAGTCGGCCCTTCAGCAGGCGCGCGGTCAGCTTCGATCCGTCGCGGCCGGACAGCGGCGAGGTGTTGATCCCGACTGTCATCGACAGGCTCGGCTCGTCGATCTCGAGCAGCGGCAACGCCACCGGCTGCTCGGAATCGGCGATCGTCTCGCCGACGGTCACCTCGCCGATCCCGGCGACGGCGACGATGTCGCCAGGCAGCGCCTCTTCGGTCGAGACGCGCTCGAGCCCCTCGGCGACGAGAAGCTCGGCGACCTTGGCACGCTCGACGGTGCCGTCGCGCCGGCACCAGGCAGCGATCTGCCCACGGCGCAGCCGACCTTCGACGACGCGGCAGATCGCCAGCCGCCCCAGATAGGGAGAGGCGTCAAGGTTGGTGACGAGCGCCTGAAGCGGGGCACCCGGCGTGTAGCGGGGCGCGGCGAGGTGCTCGAAGAGGGCATCGATCAGCGGTTGCAGGCTCGTTCCGGAAGGAGCCTCGGCGATGGGACCGTCGGGCTCCTCGAGCGCCATGAAGCCCAAGCGGGCAGAGCCGTAGAGGAAGGGGATCTCGAGCTGGTGCTCGGGCGCGTCGAGGTCGCCGAACAGCTCGAGGGTCTCGTTGACGACCTCACGGGGGCGGGCGTCTGGCCGGTCGATCTTGTTCAGCACCGGCACCACGGGCAAGCCGGCCTCGAAGGCCTTCCGCAGAACGAATCGGGTCTGCGGGCGTGGGCCCTCGGCGGCGTCGACGAGCAGAATCGCCCCGTCGACCATCGCCAGCGCCCGCTCGACCTCGCCGCCGAAGTCGGCGTGCCCGGGCGTGTCGACAAGGTTGAGCCGCCGCTCGCCGAAGCGGAAGGAAGCCTGCTTGGCGAGGATCGTGATTCCCTTCTCACGCTCGAGGTCCATCGAGTCAAGGACGCGCTCGACGATGGCGTCGTGCGGTCGCAGCATCCCCGACTGCCGCAGCATGGCGTCGACGAGCGTCGTCTTGCCGTGGTCGACGTGGGCGATGATCGCGACGTTCCGCAGCTCCTGACGCTCAGCCATCGTTCCTCCTCGCACCTCGCCGCCGGTAGGCCCGGCGAGCGGCGCCCGCCTGCTCACGCGAGCCGTACATTGGTCGCCTGATGCCGACCCGGCCGGGCAAGCTCGAGCGCATCACCAACCTCGTGCTGGCGCTGCTCGACACGTCTCGACCGCTCCCGCTGCGCGAGATCGGCGACACGGTCGCCGGCTACCCGCGCGAGCCCGCCGCACTGCGCCAGGCCTTCGAGCGCGACAAGCGGGCTCTCCGGGATGGCGGGATCCCTGTCTCCACGGAGCGGATCGAGGGCAGCGACCAGTACGGCTACCGCATTTTACCAGAGCAGTACTACCTTGCCGACCTCGAGCTGTCGGCTGAGGAGGAGCAGGCCCTTGCCTTCGCCCTCACAGCGGTGCGCCTCGAGGGGGGCCTTGGCCGCAGCGTCGGCACCAAGCTCGGGCTGGCTGCCCGCAGCGACCCGGTCCCCCTGGCGTTGCTGCCGGCGCTGCCGGCGCTCGGACCGCTCCACCAAGCCGTACGCGAACGCGCCGTCGTGACGTTCGACTACCACCGCCGGCGACGTCTGGTCGAGCCTTACGGGCTTGTCTTCCGATCCGGCTCGTGGTACCTCGTCGGCTTCGACCGCACCGCCGGGCGGAGCGGCGGCCTGCGCACGTTCCGCGTCGATCGGCTCGAGTCGCCGCCCCAGCCGGGCGAGAGCGCAGGCTTTGACCGGCCCGCGGGACTCGATGTCGCCGCCGAGGTCCGACTGGCTCCGGCGCGCGCGGCGGGGGCAGGGTTGTCGCCCGACGGGGGGGCGGCCGAGGACGCGGCGCGCGTGCTCGTCGAGTTCTCCGCTGCGGAGGCGGCGGCGGCTCTCGGCGCCGTCGGCTCGGGGGCGCTTCTCGAGCGGCGGCTCGACGGGTCGGTTCTGCTCGGTTGCGACGTCGCCGACGAGGATGCCTTTGCCCGCTGGGTCGCCGGCTTCGGGCAAGGTGCCCTCGTCCTCGGACCCTCGTCGCTGCGTGCACGTGTCGTGCAGATCCTCGAGGCGGCGTCGGCGTCTTCGCCCGGGGAGGTGCCGCCAGCCCCGTCCGAGCGCCGGCAAGGCCGGCGCTCGCGGCTGGGTGGTGACTGCAGCGGAACTTTGCCGGGCGGGGCGGGCGGAGCCACGCGTGCCAGAGGCGCCGAGCTCCCCGGGCGAGACGGAGGGCAGAAGAGTCCGCAGCTCGATGCCGGCACCCGCCTCCGGCGGCTGCTCGCCCTGCTCGGCCACCTCGCCCGGGTCGGCGAGGCGAGCCTGGACGAGCTGGCCGAGCGATTCGACCTTCCGCCCGAGGTTCTCGTCGCCGAGCTCGAGCTGGCCGCGTGCTGCGGCTTGCCGCCGTACACGCCCGACCAGCTTCTCGAGCTCGTCGTCGACGGGGAGCGCGTCGTGGCGTTCGGCCTCGAGCCGCTCGGCCGCCGCCCCCAGCTCACCGCCGAGGAGGGCTTCGCCGTGGCCGCTGCCGCCCGGGCGATGCTGCGAGTCCCTGGCGCCGACGCCGCCGGTCCGCTCGCCGGTGCCCTCGTCAAGCTCGAGGCGACGCTCGGCGACGCCAGCATGCTCGAGGTCGAGATCGACTCGCCGCCGATGCTGGAGCCTCTGCGCCATGCCGCCGCCCGCGGCGAGGCGGTCGAGATCGACTACGTCGACCGCTCCGGCGACGAGCACGCCCGCACCGTCGAGCCACACGTGGTGATCGTCCGCGAGGGCCGCTGGTACCTCGACGCCTGGAGCGAGACCGCAGGCGGCTGGCGGCGCTTCCAGCTCGACCGTGTCCGCGCCGTGCGCCCGCTCGGCCGCCCTGTCTCCGAGCGGGCCCTGCCGGCGGCTTTCACCCGGGCGCAGGCGTTCGTCGGCGGTGCCGGCACGGCGCGGGCGCTTGTCGAGGTGCCCTCCGGCGAGCGGCGGGCGTTGGAACGCGTTGCCGCCGGACCGGCGCAGCCGGGCGGGACAGCGAGCAGCATCGTGATGCCGGTCGATGTCGCCGACCGGCGCTGGTTCGGAAGGCTCCTTCTCGGCGTTCCGTCTGCCGTCGTGCTCGAGCCGCGATCGCTCGCCTCGGCGCGCCGCGACGAGGCCGCGGCGGCACTGGCGCGCTACCGAGCTCCTGTGCCCGCGGCCGTCGAGGACCCCGGCACTCGCTGATGCCGCCTCGCCGGGAACCACAGCCGGAGGAGCGGCAGCCAGCAGCGCAGAGGTAGGCGTAGCGGAGGTGCGTCTTCTTGGCTTGCCGTCGTGCTCTCTGTTCACGGCGTGGGGGTCGGGGACCACCGCTACTACCTCGCTACCGTTGCTGCCGGCAAGGAACCGGGCACGCGGCTCGTCGAGCCCGACGGGGTATGGCTCGGCGCGGCGGCGGCCGGGCTCGGCCTCGTCGGCCGCACCGTCGTTCCCGGCGACCTCGACGCCGTGCTGCAGGGCATCGACCCGCTCTCGGGAGAGATTCTCGACCCGCGCCACCGGCGGGTCGAGCTGGCGGCCTTCGACTGCACCTTGGCGCCGCCGAAGTCGATCAGTGTCCTTCACGGCCTGGCGCCGCCTGAGGTCGTAGACGAGGTGCGCAGGGCGCACGAGTCGAGTGTCGCCGCGACCGTCGGCTACCTCGAGCGCGAGGCGGCCCGTGTCCGCCGCCAGAGCGAGCGGGGCCGGGAGGTGCTGAAGGTGTCCGGTCTCGCCGCGGCGGCGTTCGTGCACCGATCGAGCCGCGCCGACGACCCGCACCTTCACACCCACGTACTCGTCGCCAACCTTGCCGCCGATCCGACGGGTCACTGGTCGGCACTCGACGGGCGCGGACTGTTCCAGCACGCACAGGCGGCCTCCGCGCTCTATGCCGCGCAGCTGCGGCACGAGCTCGGCCAGCGACTGGCGCTGCGCGTCGACCGCTCGTCCGCCTCCGGCGACCTCCTCGGCGTCGACCGCCGTGTCGTGCTCGCCTTCTCGCGCCGCTCGGCTGCTATCGCCGCCGAGCTCGAGCAGAGCGGACGCCGCTCGCCTGCCGCTTGGCGCCGGGCAGCGGCACGGACGCGGCCGCCGAAGGATCTCTCGATCAGCTACGAGGAGCTTGTCGAGAGCTGGCGCCGGCGCGCTCTCGAGCTCGGGATCCCGCCCCGGCGGCTGCAGTCGTTGCTCGACTGGCGGCTGCCCGAGCGATCGACGATCAGCTCGCCGGCGAGCCGGACCGGTCCGGCGAGCCCCCCCGGCCCGGTGAGCACGCCCGGACAGGGGAGCGGCGAGCCGGAGCGCGTCGAGGAGCGCCTCGCGGCCCTTCCGCTCGGCTCGCTGACCCGGCGGGATCTTGTGGTGCACGTCTGCCGCTCGTTGCCGGGCGGTGCGCCTGTCGAGAGGGTCGAGAATCTCGTCGAGAGCCTCGTGCGGCGGCCGGAGCTCGAGACCCGCAGCGGGCTGCCACGTCGCTTCTACGGGAGAGCGCAGCGGTTGCTGCCAGCCGGACCCGCCGAGGCGCACTTCGTGAGCGAGCCGACACGTCGGCTCGAACAGCGTTGGCAGGCGGCGCTCGGCTCGTCCGGCTCGCTCGGAGGTCCCCTCGGGCTACGCGGAACGAGGCCGACCGGCACCGGCGCCCGGCAACCGGCCTCCGCGCTTGTTGCGCTGGAGGAGCTGGCCGCTCTTCGCGCAGACCATGCCGATCGAGGCCATCGGCTCGCCGCCCTCGTCGTCGGGCGCGCACGCGCCGATGCCTTCGAGCACCTGACCGGGATCGAGTCCGTCGTTGCGGGGTCGAGACTGCCGCTGCTCGCCGGGGCGACGCTCCTTGTCGGCAACGACCTGGCACGCTCCCACCCCGAGCTCGCCCTCGCCGTGCTCGATCGGGCCGAGACCGGGGCGCGCGTGCTCGCGCTCGACGTCCTCGAATCCGGCAACCGCCCGCCTGGCGGAGCTTTGCGCGCGCCCGACGCCGCTCCCGGGGTATCGGCCCCCGACGTGGCGGCCGATGTCCAGGCGGCGGGGGTGATCTCCCGTTGCTCGCTCGGCGCTAGCGAGGTCGTCGTGGCAGCGGGCCCGGTGATCTTGCTCGAGGCCGTGCTCGAGGACTACCGGCGCAATGCTGCGGAGGCGCCGACGGCGATCGTTGTTCCCGACCGCCGGACAGCGGCACTCGTCTCCTCTTTGGAGGGAGGCAAGAGGGCGCGCGTCGTGCCCGGTCACGATCGGCGGGCGATCGCGGCCGCCGAACGGCTGCTCGTCATCGGTGCTGTTCGGTCTCTTCGTGATCGCGCGGACGGCGCGCTAACCCGCTATTGCGTGCTCCCCGACGCGATGCGGGCCGGCGAGCGCCGGGCGCGGCTGCTCGAGCTTGCGCCACCGGCGGCGCTGCTCGAGGCGATCGGGGCGCCGTGCGGCGATCCGGAGGAGCGCGCCCGCTGGCGCCAGCGGGCACTGCTGGCAACACGGGCCGATGTGGACAGGGACCTTGCCGCCGACCGTCTCCCCCCGGGTCCGGCCGACGGGCGCGCCGTCGACCGGCGGTTTCCTGCCGGCGGGGGCGGGCTCTGGCGCTGATGTCCGGCGCCGATCTCGGGCGGCGGCCACGGGACTTCATCGGCCGAGCCGTCGGGGTTGCCGCTCTCGTCGGCGATCGGGGGGCGCTGCAGGCTCTCGTGCTGGCAATGACACTGTTTCCGGGCCCCCCACGGCGTCCCGCCAGAGGGGTGACCGGAACCAGGGCGTCAGCACGACCCGTCGCGCCGATGCGCCGACGACGACGACGGCCTCGCCGGGCCTGCCTGCAGCCACCGCCTCGGGAGCCAGCACCGGGTGTCGCTGCCAGGAGAGTGAGAAGGCTGTCCGGCGTCCGTGCTGGCTCGACACCGCGCGGCGGGGCTCCTCGTGCGTGCCGGCGAGAAGCGAGACGAGCTCGAGGGTGCGCCGATCGGTGATTCCGGGAAGGACGATCTTGGTGCCGAACAAGGTGAACAACCCTTCTCCCTCGACACCCCAGCGCGCCCGCGCCTGGGAGAGGTCCTGCAGGCAGCCGATTGTGGACACTCCTTGGCCGGCACCCTCGGCGACGAGCTGCGGAAGATCGTGCAGCGGGGCGATGTTCGCCAGCTCGTCGAGGACGAGCAGCAGTCGGCGCTCGTCATGTCCGCTGCCGTTCCCTCCGGCGCGATAGGCAGCCCGCCGCAGCTCGTGCACGAGGCCGGCGACGAGGGGGGCGGCGTAGCGCTGGTGCTCGGCCGGGGCGACGACGTAGACGGTCTCGCCCCGGTCGATCACACCTTCGGCATCGATCGGTGGTCGCTCGGCGCTCGCCACCGCTGAGCGCAGCTGGTACGCAGAGAGAACGCTCGACGCCGTGGACCAGATGCCGCTCTGCTCGCGGCTGTCGGTCGAGACGATGCCGGCGAGGACGTCGAGCGCCGCCGTGGAGTGGTGCTCGTCGAGGATCTCGATGGCATTGCCGGCTTGATGCCGGTTGACCGCCGAGACGACCGCAGACATTCGCTGGCCGTCGAGCGCGGCGGCATGGAACAGCGCAGCGAGCAAGGCCCGCGCCCGCTCGGTCCAGTGGGCCGCCTCGCCACTGTCGGCGCGGGGCCGAGCGGCGCCGGTCATCGCTGCAGCGACAAGGACGGCTCCGTCGGGATCGAGCGCGGCGGCGAGCGGGCTCCAGCCGATCTGCTCCACGCCAGGGGGCGCACAGACGGTGCCGCTCGGGTCGAACAGGTAGCAGCGCGAGATGCGACGTCGAGAGGGCGCAGTCGCCGCCAGCACGTCGGATTTGGTGGAGGCGCTGAGAACGGCACTCGAGGCGGCGACGACGTTCGGCACGACGAGCGAGGTCGTCTTGCCCGAACGGGGCGGACCGAGCAC
>DAHUZG010000457.1 GCA_027306715.1 Acidimicrobiaceae bacterium | reverse complement strand
TCAGTGGGCAGGCGGGCGACCCGCGCGGTCCCCACTCCGATGGCGGGCGCCTGGGACGTTCGGGAACCGGAAGGGCACCGCCTCCCGGCCGGGCTGGACCGCCCAGACCTCTCCGGTCGCGGGGCGGCGGGCGGCGGCCAGCACGACGTCGGCGACGTCCTCAGGCTGCAGAAGCGGGAAGCCGGCCTCCTCGAGAACCTGCTTCGTGCCGGCGATCAGCGGGGTGTCCACGATCCCGGGCGCCACGGCCACGATCCGGATCCGACGGCGCTCGAGCTGGGGAGCGACGCTCCTCACGAAACCGACGACGGCGTGCTTGGTCAAGGCGTAGAGGGGGTCGGTGGCGAGCGGCACGATCCCTGCCAGCGAAGCCGTGGCGACGATCGCGCTCCCCGGTGCCATCACCTCGGCCATCCGCCGCGTGCCGAAGACGACCCCGTCGACGTTGACCCCGAAGATCCGGCGATAGGCGTCGTCGCTCACCGCTGTGAGCTCACCGGTCCCCGTCGTCACGCCGGCGTTGAGGCAGGCGAGCTCGACCGGGCCGACCCCGGCCCACGCCTTCGGGTCCGACACGTCGAAGCCGTCGCGCAGATCGAGGATCCGAACCTTGGTGCCTTCTCGCTCCAGCCGGGCGGCGATGGCCGCACCGATTCCCGACGCGCCGCCGGTCACCAGCGCCGTTCGAGGGAACACGGGCCTACCATAAGCCGGTGCGCCTCGGGCTGACCATCCCCTTCTCGGGCGTCCCCCTGACCGGGCTCCCGGCGCTCGTCCGCCACGCCGAAAAGAGCGGCTACGACGGCGTGTGGTCCGAGGAATCGGTGAATCTCGACGGCATCGTCCCGCTTGCCGTCGCCGCGCCGCACAGCGAGCGGCTTCGCCTGGCGACCGGGATCGTCAACGTGTTCACCCGCGGGCCGGCGCTGATCGCCCAGACCGCCGCCGCTCTCGCCGAGCTGAGCGGAGGCCGCTTCGTGCTCGGGCTCGGCAGCTCCTCCAGCGTCATCGTCGAGCAGTGGAACGGGATCGCCTTCGAGCATCCCCTGGCGAAGACGCGCGCCACGGTGGAGTACCTGCGGCGCGTGCTCGCCGGCGAGCGCGGGGACGGCGGTTTCAAGCTGTCACGCCCGCCCGCTGCCCCCGTTCCGATCGTGCTCGCCGCCTTGCGCCCTTCGATGCTGAGGCTCGCCGCCGAGATCGCCGACGGTGCCTTCACCAACTTCCTCCCCCTAAGCGGGGCCACCCGGGTCGTCGAGACCTTCGGCGCCCCGGGCAAGGAGCTCGCCTGTCGCTTCTTCTCGATCCCCGGGCCGGAGGCTGAAGCGATCGCCACGGCCAGACGGGTCTTCGCCGCCTACGCCACCGTGCCGGTCTACGCGGACTTCTTCCGCTGGCTCGGCTGGTCCGAGGCGATCGACGCGGTCGTCGCCGCCTGGACTGCCGGGGAGCGGGCCCGTGCCGTCGAGCTCGTCCCGCTCGAGCTGCTCCGCGACGTCTTCCTCCTCGGCCCGATCGAGGCGCAGCGCGAGCGGCTGGCCGCCTTCGCCGAGGCGGGAATCACGACGGCAGTCCTCGCCCTGCTCGTTCCACCCGACGAGCTGCTGCTGGCGATCGACGCCTTCTCGCCGTCCTGATGGCCAGTCTGGAGGAGGAGCCGGACGTCGTCGAGTCCCCCGAGGAAGCCGCTCGCTCGAGCAAGCCCCCACTGCTCGTGATGGCGAGCGTGCGCGCCTTTCTCGACGAGCACGGGCTCGGCAGCGGAGCGGTCGCCGCCTCGCGCATCGGCGAGGGCGGCGGCTCCAACTTCTCCTTCCTGCTCGAGCGCGGGGGCGAGCGCTACGTGCTGAGGCGCCCGCCGCGCCCGCCGCTGCCGCCCTCGGCG